>NZ_LR214951.1:600000-900000 GCF_900660485.1 Mesomycoplasma neurolyticum | reverse complement strand
CTTTTTCCAAAACACCTTCTTTTCCTGCAATATCAATAATATATTTAAGTTCGCTTTCTGTATTGGTGATAGGATTTTCCTTTGAAATTTTAGAAATCAAAAATGTAATTGGTCAAAATAAATAATAAAAAAAATATATAATTCATCAAGTATTTTTTAAAAAAGTTATTGGGAATTTTCTCGCAATAATTTTAGGGATAATTTCACCAATTAAAACAATAATAGGTGTCATAATAGCTGTTGATATAATAATTTCTCAATTATTATTTAAACTTAATGAACTAACTATAGCACTCATAGTTGCAGATGCTGCAATATTAACAATATTATTAATTAACAAAATTGTTGATAAAGTGCCTGAAAATTTTTTATGCAATTTTAAAATTTTCTTTTTAACGAATTGGTGTTTATCTTTAAAATAATCTTCAAGTTTGGCTGTATTAATTGATAAAAATGATGTTTCAGAAGCTGATGATAAAGATGAAATTATCACTAATATAAATATTAATAATGATAAAATAATTAATTTCAAATCTTGCATTATGATTCACCTTCTTCAAAAAATAAACCTATTTTTGGGTCAAATTGTAACACAATATCCCCTGTTGCTCCATTTCTATGCTTAGCAATAATTAAATTGGTATCTTGAATTTCATTTTTAGGCACATCTTTTTTATAATAATTAGGTCTATGTAAAAATGCTACAATATCAGCATCTTGCTCAATAGCACCTGATTCTCTAAGATCTGACATCAATGGTCTTTTATCTTCTCTTTCTTCAACTTTTCTTGATAATTGTGATAATGCAATAACAGGGCAATTAATTTCTCTTGCCAACTGTTTTAGTTGTCTAGATATTTTAGAAACTTCTACCTGTCTATTATTGCCTGAACTTGCTAAATCAATCAGTTGTAGATAATCTACTATAATTAAATCAATTTTTTTAATTCTATTCATTAATTTTTTAGTTTTTCAAATCAACTCATGAAGTTTCAAACCTCCTGAATCATCAATAAAAAGTTTATAATTATTAATTTTTTTTATATGCTCTGAAATATTTAGTCATTCATAACTAGTTAATAAATGAGGTTTTTTAAAAGAATTACCTTCAATACCTGTGTTAGAAGCTAAAATCCTTGTAACAAGCTGACTAGCTTGCATTTCTAAAGAAAAAAAAGCACATGTTTTATCATTTTCTACAGCATTACGCGCTAAATTAAGAGCCATTGCTGTTTTTCCCATAGAAGGTCTTGCTGCTAGAATTATTAAATCACCATTTTGTAAACCTGAAGTTATACGATCTAAACTTGGAAAACCTGTACTAATTCCTTTAAGATTTTGATCATTTTTTCTAGAAAATAAATCATTAAGAATTTCTTGTGTAATTTTTTTTATTTCTTGAAAATCTTTAATTTCAACACCCCGTGATATTTCGATTAATTTTGCTTCAAAATTATTTAAAATATCTTCTGCATTAACTGTTTCATTAGTGTTGATTTCTTTTACAGCAAAATCAATAGCAATTTTAGCTTTTCTTAAATTTGATTTTTCTATGAGTAAACTCATCGCTTCACGCACAGTTGAATAATATGGTGCATCTTCTAAATAAATAAGCAAATCCGATACTTCTTTTACATATGAATTTGCATTTTTTTCGTTAATTCAATTTAAAATACTAATTTGATCAACAGTTTTTGAAGCAAAAAATAAATCACTCATTGCTTCAAAAACTATCTTATTTTTTGGTCAGTAAAAATCATTTTTTTCAATATAAGGGATAATTTTATTATGTTCTTCTTTGTTTAATAAAATATAACTTATAATCGAGTTTTCAACATCTTCAGTTAAATATAATTTTCTAGACATCTTGTTTTATAACCTTTATTCTTAAATGTGCTATAACATCTTTATGTAATTTAATGTTAAGTGATCTTAAACCAAAAGAATTAATATGAATATGTTCTTCTAGAGTATGTTTTGGAAGTTTGATATTCAATTCTTCTAATTTTTTATGAATTTTTTTAGCTGTAATTGAATTATGAGGAACATCATTGTGTGCCTTTAGTTTAAATTCTATTATAGTATTGTTAATTTTTTCAGCTAATTGCTTCGCTTCTTCAACTTTTTGTTTAATTTTATTGTTTTCTTCTTCAATTCTTTTTTCTAAAAATAAAGTTGTTGTTTTATTCACTGGGAGAGCATAGCCATTTTTAATTAAAAAGTTTTTAGCATAACCATCAGATACTTCCACAACTTGATTTAATTTATAATCTTTATTAAATTCTTTAATTATTATTACTTTCATTTTTCACACTCACTATTGCTTGTCTTATATTATCAACAAAAACCTCAAGAGTTTCACCTGAACTTTCAGCTGCTGATGCAGCGAAGTGACCACCACCACCAACTCTTTCAGCAATAATTTGAACATTAGCTGTTCCATTACTTCTTGCTGACATTTTATATTTATCTCCATTTTTTATTTTAGCTATAATAAATACAGCTTGTCTACCTTGTACATTAAGCATAAAATCTGCTGCCATAGAAATAACATCAATATCTGCTTCTTGCTTAGAATATGCCATAAGATAACCGGGTTTTACTTCTTCATGCTTATATGTTAATTCTTTAATTAAATTGAAAATTTCTTCGCTATATTTTAATGTTTCAACTGAAATTTTACTTTGTGCTCCATATGTAATTAAAAATGCTGCTGCATCAAAAGTTTTAGTAGAAGTAGATTTAGAAAATTGTTTTGTATCCATATAAATACCATTTAATAACATTTGAGCTATAAAACTGTCAATAAATTTAACTTCTGATGTTGTATATAAATTTATAATATCTGTAACTATCTCTGATGTTGAAGAAGTTGTTGTATCTATATATTCATTTCCACTGGATATAAATTCAAGATTTTGATCACCAATTCTATGGTGATCAAAAATAAAGACATTTTCCGGTTTAGTTTTAGCAAAAGCATCTTCATTTTCAATTCTTTTTCTATCTGCTGTATCAACCATAATTACAATTGTATTTTCATCAGTCATTTTTTTAGCAACTGATGGTTTAATAAATATTTTATCAGGAAAGAAATTTATATTTGCTCTTATAAACATTTCAGTTGTTGTATCAAAAGTAGAATTTTGAATATAAAAATTTTTCTTTTGCTTGTACTTATATTTAGAATAATTTACTAAAAAATGACCTAGTCCATATGCAGAACCTAATGCATCTAAATCTGAAAACTTATGACCATAAATAATAATATTTTTTATTTCTGGTTTTTTAAGCCTATTTAATAAATTTTTAGAAACATAATTAAGTTCACTTCTACTAATACTTGGTTCAATTTCCATATTTGAACCATAAACAATCGGTTTATTACCATATTTAAAAACTGTAACTTGGTTACCACCTCTTGTTTTTGAAAAAAGCAAAGCATCTTTTGCAAGTTGATTTAATTTTAAAATTTCATCTGTTCCATAAGCAAATCCTATTGAAAAAGTTATGGGTTGATTCGCAACTTTGTAATTTGATAATTTAGTTTCGATTTCTTTAAAAGTGTCAAAATTTTTTGTTCTAAATTTAGCAAAATTTTCATAATTTGTTATTAGTAAAAATTTACCATTAGCATACTGTTTATATGAAAAATTCATTTTACTTGAAATTTCTTCTAACAAATTAACTGCAGTAATTTGATATTTGAAAAAATCTTCTTGAACCATAACAGTTGATAACAAATGATAATTATCAATCTCTAATTCACCTACAACTATTTTTTCATTTATATAATTCTTTAAAATATTTTCAGAAATTGTAACATCACTTATTGTAATAATGTTTTTATCATTATATTTTTTGATACGATATTCAAAACCAGAATGTTTGTAGTCTCATTCATAATCTAAAATATTTAAATTGCTATTTTGCTTTTCATCATTAAATAAAAAATCAACGCTTTTCCCTATTATTTGTTCACCAAATCTTTTTTTAATAAAAGAAGAAATTCAAATTATCTTTCCATTTGCAGAATATAAAATTAAACCTAAATTATTTTCTTCCACTACATCATTTACATATTCATAAATAGATGAATTAACAACATTAGTTCTTCTTAAGTAATATTTGATAATTTTCATAAACAAATAATTAATTAAAATAAGGTTGAGTATAATAATTATTGATGAAAATCACAATGGGAATGTTATAAACTGCAAAATAATTAATGAAAGCAAAATAAAACTAGTGAAAATAACAAAAAAAATTATTACTAATTCTAAAAACTTGGGTCTAAATTTCATATTTTAAATTATAAAACAAAACAATTTTTTTCACATTAAATAAATTATAAAAATACTTTAAAAATAAAAATATTGTTTTAAAAAAATATTTTTGTGTTAAAATTTAAATACTTTTAATTTTTAATAAATATATAAATTTTAATTAAAGTTAAAATTATAAATTATAGAACTAGAATTATTTAAACTTAATAAATAGAGGTGGATAATGGCAAATATAAAATCAAAGATCAAAAGAATTAAAACAAATGAAAAATCCAGAGTAAGAAATGCAGCTATTAAATCAAGATTAAGAAAAGCTATTAAAAAAGCCAAATTGGCTATTGTCGCTAAACAAAGCAATGCTCAAGAATTAGTTTCAAAAGCTCACAAAGAAGTTAATACAGCTGTTTCAAAAGGTGTTTTACACAGAAATAATGGTTCAAGAAAAATTTCTAGACTTGATCTTTTTGTTAACAAAAATTTAAATCCTAGTTCTAGCAACTAATTAATAAATTTATTTTTTTATTTTAATTTATAAATGCATCATTAAATTTTATTCCCTAAATTATAATGATGCATTTTTTTAATTTAAAATATTTTATATTTAAATGTTTTAAAAATAACACAAACTAAATAAAATAATAATAATAATAATAATAATTTTTATAAATATCTTTTTACACAAACGATATTTTAAAATTTATTTTAGGTGATGGAAAACAAAATATGCAATGATGTAAACGAAATAAAGGTATTTATGACATATATTCTTCTAAAACCATTGACGAAAAACCAATAACTAAAATTAATGAATATGATTTTGAAGATTATTATATAACAATTGCTGGTAGTGGAGCTAATTGTGGAAAATTTTTTTATAGAAAAGGCAAATTTTCTATAATGCAAAGTGTTTGATTAATAGTAAACAATCAAACATTATCACTAACAAATATCTTTATTTTTTACTTGGAAATAAAAAAAAGATGAGCGGTTTTGGTAAGAGAATAAGTGCATAACCTAACATAAATAAAAATGATCTAATAGATTTTAAAGTGAAAATCCCATTATTAAATATTCAAAATTCAATATAGATATTATTAAATTTTAGGTTTCAAGTAGTGGAATTTTGATATTGATTTTTTTTTATTTTCTTCAGTATTAATACCTTTAAAGTTTTTTATCATTAATTTAATAAGTTTGATTGTTTTCATTTGTTTTCTCCTTGAATGTTGGTTTTTTAGTTTGGTGTTCTAAGATGGTGTTTCGGTACTTTTGTTATATGAAGAGAGTAGTCTATAAAAATTTATATTAAATCATGAATGTCTACATTAAAGTAAACTATAGTGGACAGTAAAAAAATGCTTACAAATTACAAAATAAATTAAATATAACTCTAAGAAGAAAGGCCTGAATAATTGATTTTTTTTATAAACTACTCTCTTCATATAACAAAAGGTTTAGTTTTAATTGAATAATAATAGTATCTGTTCTAATTGTTTTGCTCTTGTATCATATAACTTTTTCTATAGAAGTTTATTAATAAATTTAAATCAGTACTATTATTATGATAACTATCTAAATAACCTTTTCTTTTAGCAATAAACTTATCACCTTCTCTTGTAACTACTTGATATGCTAAAGACCAAAAGTAGGTATTATTTTCATTTTCAAACAACTCAATATCGAATACAAAGAAATTATTTTCAAAATGACTAACATTTATGATTATTTCTCTTTAAATTTATATGTTATTTTATCTCATGATTCACCCATAGTGTAACGATAATTCTCAACATCATCATACCTAATTATATGATTTTTTTGTTCTAACTTTACTCGATTCATAATCACAGTTCTACTCATAATTCTTTTTTCTGTCACTTCAAGTTTAAAGTTTCTTAATTTACTATTAGTTTTGAGAATCTCTTGTGATTTTTTGTTAAGAAATAGTGCTGTTAAAATACTTGCATACACAAACGCTTCTCTAACATATAGAACTTTTGCTTGGTAGATTTTGTAAATAATTTTTACAGGTTCGAATAATGGGATGTAATCAATCTTTTTATCTTTTGTTTTGTAACCATACTTAGATTTGATATCACTTCTTGTAACAATGTATAACTTATTATTAACCCTATTGTATCAATAACTAGCAATCTTTATATTTTCGTAGACATTAATTACTCTTTTTAAAAAGTAGGTTTCATTTAAATTGTTCATAAATAACTTTGATTTAGTTTTGTTATATTTTATATCTTTAAATATTTCTGGATGCTTTTCTAATAACTTATCTAACTCTTTGTTACTATCTATTTCTATTATTGTTCGATCATCTTCTGCTATGTAAAGGGTGTATTCCCTTCCTTTTTTTACTTCATTAAACATATTTTTTATAATTTTAAACATGTTCTTTTCTTCAGTAGGTCTCTTTTTTATTGATAACTCTTTATATAATTTCATTTTTTCGTCTCCTTGAATATTGGTTTTGTAGTTTGGTGTTCTGATATGGTGTATTGATGCTTTTGTTATATGAAGAGAGTAGTCTATAGATTTTATTAATTTGTGAATGTCTACCCTAAGGTAAACTTAAAAGAGTGATTAAAAAACTTAAACTATGGATCATTAATAAAAAAAAATAGAAAGGAGGCTTTAAACAATTTAAAAATTAGAACAATTAATCAAAGATTTAAAAACATTAAAAGGCACAAACTTAATCCAAATTTCTCACATATTGGAAAACTTTACTATTAACATAGAAGAGTTAAGAAGTAAGGGAATAGATGTTCTAGACTCTGAAGACTTGGACTATTTAGAAAATAAAACAGTTAACCAATTACTTGGGGAAGTTTCTACCTTTGAGGGAATTAATAACTTTTTTGAAGTGATCCACTTCTTACAAAGAGCTGAGGAGAGCACCCCCCCGTGTTTGGCATCTTTTCATGGGGACAATTTGAGCCAATGAGTGGCCAAGAAGTTGCCGAATTAATAAATGATAACCCCGATTGTTTCACTCCTAAAAATTTAGAGAATTAAAAAGTCATTAAGACATACCACTAGTCCCGAATATAGCAATAAGCGATAAAAAATGCTTAAATAATTGATTTTTTATAGACTACTCTCTTCATATAACAAAAGGTTTAATTTTAATTAAATAATAAGAAATAAGTTTTATTTTTCTTTTTCTTGCTCATTAGCAAATTTAATTGCTTTTTTAATAGATTTTTTAACATCAGGAATTAAATTAGTGAACTCATTAAATAAAATTTCTAATTCATTTTCAATTTCTAAAATTTCTGCTTTTAGTTGTTCTTTATCCACTTCTTCTTCTAGTAAATCAATGTATCTTCCAGGTACAAGTGAATAATCATTTTCTTTAATTTCATTTAATGAAACTCTTTTTGCAAAACCTTTGATACTAAAATCTTTATTTAACTTAGCATCATTATAAGCAGAAACTATTTCATTAATATTTTCTGTGTTAAACACTCTAAGTTTTTTAGTAGCTAATTCTCCTAAATTTTCAGCATTAATAAAGATAACATCGTCATTTAATTTGTTATTATTAAAAATTCAGATTGTGGCAGGAATAGTTGTTGTATAAAATAATTTAACTGGTAAAGAAATTATTGCTTCTATTTTATTTTCTTCAAGCATTTTTTTTCTAATGCTTAGCTCTTCTTTTTGCGAAGAAGAAAGTGCACCATTAGCAAGAATAACAGCTGCTCTACCATTTTTATTTAATTTATATAAAATATGTGATAATCAAGCATAATTAGCATTCGTTGCAGGCGGTAGTCCTCATTTGTATCTTGGATCATCTGAAGCATTTTCATTTTCTCATATTTCAAGATTAAATGGTGGATTTGCTAATACAATATCAAATTGTTCAAAACCACTTAAGTCTTCTTTGAAAGTGCTTTCTGCTTTGGAACCAAGATATGTATCATCAGGATCAAAACCATTTAAAATTAAGTTAATTTTTGCTAATTTTCATGTTGTAGATGAAAATTCTTGACCATATACTCTCATTTGGGTTATATCTTTTTTATGTTTTTCTAAATATTTTTTAGCTTGAACAAACATTCCACCTGTTCCACAAGCTGGATCATAAATTTTACTATCGCTGTCTGGAGCTAAAATAGCAACCATAAGTTCTACAATTGATTGTGGTGTGTAAAATTCTGCACCATTTTGACCTTGTTTTCTAAAAAAGTTTCCTAAAAAATATTCATATAGTCCACCTATAAAATCTTCTTTAAGTTCAGAAAAATTAATGTCAGAAAACTGTTTAATTACTTTACTTAATTTTTGTTTGTCTAAATCTTCACGACTAAAATTTTTTTCAAATAAACCTTTTAATGAATTGTTTTGTTCTTCTAGCGCTAATAAAGCCTCATCGATTTTTATCCCAATTTCTTCTTTACTTATATATTTTTGAATATTTGATCAGCTGGCACTTTCTGGCACAATAAATTGAACATCATACCTTTTAAGTAAATTTAAATCTTTTTTTGCTAATAATCATTTTCTTTCACCATCATTCAAATATTTTTTTCTAATTTGTTCTCCTGCTTTTTCATATTTATCAGACATTGCTTTTAAAAATATAATAGCAATAATAATGTGCATATATTGTTCAGAAGAAACCTTCCCTTTCATTTCATCACATGATTTTCATAATTTTTCTTTGATTGAATCAATATAATTGATTTCGATATTTTGTTTGGACATTTTTTTACCTCTTTTTTTTTTTTTTGAATTTAATATATAAATTCTTATATATAATTTTTAATTAAATAGCTAAATAATTATTTAAAATTGCATTTATTTTTAGATGCAATAATATTATAACATGAATTATGAGTTTTTTTACAAAATTTTTATTTTTTATTAAAAATTTCTTTTTCGTGATTTTGAAAAGTATTTTTTTGTTTCTTTAATTAATATCTTTTATTGAATTTTGTGTTTTTAAAGGAGGAATTTTTACACTATATAATATAATAAATCATTATTGCTTAAGAAACTTTGAGCAGGACCTTTAGCGATTGTGTTTAAATTTAATTGCTCATTTTTAATAAATAAAATAAAAATTTTGTATCTACAATATTATTATCAAGTTTTAAAACAAAAGAGTTACTTGTAGTAGAAAATTTCTCATTTACATAAATAACTGTTCCAGCATATGGACCATGACTTGTAATTAATATATATTCATTATCAAAAATAAAAGTATTAAGTTTACCAAAAATACCATTATTTTTTGTTTTTGATGAATAAACATTAAATTCACCATTTTCTAGTGTTTCATTTTGTTTTATATTTTTACCTTTTAAAAATTTAACAATTTTATTCAATTCATAAATTGCTATTTACATACAAAAAAACATACAAAAACCCAACGCATTTATTTTTTAAAATGTGTTGGGTTTTATTTATAAATGGCAATTTATAAACTTGGTGAAATAATTCAAGTAATTTCAGGTAATAGCAAACTTACAAAAAAATATGTAGATGTAAATAATGGTGAATTTGGTGTTGTATCTAGTAGTTCATTTAATAATGGAATTTTCGGTTATATAAATACATTTATGTATGAAAAAGGAATTACAATTTCTAAAGATGGTAGTATTGGAAATGTTTTTTGACAAGATAAACCATTTTCTATTAATACAGGCGCATTTTTAGTTAAACCAAAAGATTTAAGCATTATAAGCGAAAAATATTTATTTTTTCTTTTAAAAACAAAAGAAAAAAGACTAAAACAAATAGGTGATGGCAGTGTAATCAAACATATTTATGCAAAAGATATTAATAACTTAGAAGCTATTATTCCTGATTTGAAAACCCAAAATTCAATAATAGATATTATTGAATTTTGGATTTCTAAAGGTGGAATATTAATGTTAAATTTCTTTACTAAACTTAAATTTAAATTTTTTTGTGTAGTTCCTGAAGAAAATTTTAAAAAATTATTTTTATTTTTTATTAAATAAAAATATAAATATTTTTGAATTACAATATGTGGGTTTGGAATGATTTTGCAAAAAGACTGATTAATATATAAATCATTATTTTCAAAGTTAATTGCAACAATTCCAGGTGTAGCGTACATAGAATAAACCATTTCATTTTTATTCAATTTTATTAATTTGTGTTTTAAAGGATCAAAATTATATTTTCCAATTTCACCTTGAATTTGATTACTTTTTAAATTTTTAACTAAAAGTCAATTGACTCCACCATATTCACTTTTAAAAGCTTCAATATTTTTTACTCCATTAGGTCCTCTACCAGAAATTACATTAGAAATTTCCCCAAGTTTATAAATTGCCATTTATGAACTCCTTTCTTTAATTTTTTTAAATATAATTTGATTATTAATCAAAATTATTTTCTGTATTTTATTTTGTATATTTGTTAATATTTTTATTAATTTTTCAAGTTTATTTATAATTAATATCATTTTTTGTTGATTTGCTAATGTTGGAAGTGAAAGTGTTAAATTTAAAATTGTTAAAAAATTTATTCCGCCCAATAATGTTGATGTTTTATTTTTTTGTTTTCAATTTAATCAAAAATTTGAATAATTAAAATATTTAAAAAAGTCTTTTTGAATTTTAGTTTCATCAATATTTAATTTTACTAATGAGCTATCAAAAACAGCTGAGTTTTCTTCATAAATATTTTGAATTCCAAAACTAGGTTCTGGGAATCTAGTAAAGAAAACATCATTTTTGTTAGCAAAAAAACTTTCTAATTTTTCATCATAAAATGTCATTTTGTCATTTAAATTATTATTTTTGAAACTCTTGTAAGTTAAAATATATAAATTATTTTTTTTATCATCTGACTCAAAGTTAATTTTACCCATTTTATATGGTTTTTGTTTATCTAATAAATCAGATAATAAATAATTTTGTTTATTACTTTTATTCATAACATAATTAAGTGTTTTAACTAATAAATTATTAATTTGAAATATAGGATTTTCAAAAAATTTTTCAAAAAATACAAGACTTTCGTTTGTTTTTTTTCAATTTTGAACAATTTCTTTTTGAATACTTAATTCAGGAATACTTAACTTTAAGCTTTTTAATTTTTTCAAACTTAAACGTTTGATTAAATCTCCCTCAATTGCATATTGACTAATTTTAGCATTTAGTGATTTTAATAGTAAATATAAAAAATCTAAAATTACAATATTTTTATTTGGTTTTACAATAATTAAGTGTGATGTAGCACTAAATTTATATTTCCTTAATGTTATAAAAATATTATCTTCAATCCCTAATCTTGGCAATGTAATACAATTTTGAAAATTAAATGTCTCAACTTTTCCAATAATCCCATCATTTTTGGAAGTAGATGAAATTAGAGGGTATTCGCCTTTGCTTTCTGTTGGTTTTTTTAAAATTTTACCAAGATAAAATTTAGCTATTTCTTCTAATTTGAAAATATTAGTATTTTGAATTTGTTTCATATTACTTTTCCTTATTGATTTTAATTTTTGTAGTTATAAAATATTTTTTTGCTTTTGTTTTATGGAAAGACTGTTGCTAATTAAATAAATAATAATGAATTGATTCTATTTTTCTTTTTCTTGCTCATCAGCAAATTTAATAGCTTGTTCAATAGATTTTTCAACATCAGGAATTAAATCAGTGAATTCTTTAAATAAAATTTTGAGTTCATTTTGAATTTCTAGAATCTCTGCTTTTAGTTGTTCTTTATCCACTTCTTCTTCTAGTAAATCAATGTATCTTCCAGGTACAAGTGAATAATCATTTTCTTTAATTTCATTTAATGAAACTCTTTTTGCAAAACCTTTGATACTAAAATCTTTATTTAACTTAGCATCATTATAAGCAGAAACTATTTCATTAATATTTTCTGTGTTAAACACTCTAAGTTTTTTAGTAGCTAATTCTCCTAAATTTTCAGCATTAATAAAAATAACATCGTCATTCAATTTGTTATTATTAAAAATTCAGATTGTGGCAGGAATGCCAGTTGTGTAAAATAATTTATCTGGTAAAGAAATTATTGCTTCTATTTTATTTTCTTCAAGCATTTTTTTTCTAATGCTTAGCTCTTCTTTTTGTGAAGAAGAAAGTGCACCATTAGCAAGAATAACAGCTGCTCTACCATTTTCATTTAATTTATATAAAATATGGGATAATCAAGCATAATTAGCATTTTTTGTAGGTGGTAGTCCTCATTTGTATCTTGGATCATCTGAAGCATTTTCATTTTCTCATATTTTAAGATTAAATGGTGGATTTGCTAATACAATATCAAATTGTTCAAAACCACTTAAGTCTTCTTTGAAAGTGCTTTCTGCTTTTGAACCAAGATGTGTATCATCAGGATCAAAACCATTTAAAATTAAGTTAATTTTTGCTAATTTTCATGTTGTAGATGAAAATTCTTGACCATATACTCTCATTTGAGTTATATCTTTTTTATGTTTTTCTAAATATTTTTTAGCTTGAACAAACATTCCACCTGTTCCACAAGCTGGATCATAAATTTTACTATCGCTGTCTGGAGCTAAAAGAGCAACCATAAGTTCCACAATGGATTGTGGTGTGTAAAATTCTCCACCATTTTGACCTTGTTTTCTAAAAAAGTTTCCTAAAAAATATTCATATAGTCTACCTATAAAATCTTCTTTAAGTTCAGAAAAATTAATGTCAGAAAACTGTTTAATTACTTTACTTAATCTTTGTTTGTCTAAATCTTCACGACTAAAATTTTTTTCAAATAAACCTTTTAATGAATTGTTTTGTTCTTCTAGTGCTAATAAAGCCTCATCGATTTTTATTCCAATTTCTTCTTTACTTATATATTTTTGAATATTTGATCAGCTGGCACTTTCTGGCACAATAAATTGAACATCATACCTTTTAAGTAAATTTAAATCTTTTTTTGCTAATAATCATTTTCTTTCGCCATCATTCAAATATTTTTTTCTAATTTGTTCTCCTGCTTTTTCATATTTATCAGACATTGCTTTTAAAAATATAATAGCAATAATAATGTGCATATATTGTTCAGAAGGAACATTCCCTCTCATTTCATCACATGATTTTCATAATTTTTCTTTGATTGAATCAATATAATTGATTTCGATATTTTGTTTGGACATTTTTTTACCTCTTTTTTTTTTTTTTTGAATTTAATATATAAATTCTTATATATAATGTTTAATTAAATAGCTAAATAATTATTTAAAATTGCATTTATTTTTAGATGCAATAATATTATAACATGAATTATGAGTTTTTTTACAAAATTTTTATTTTTTTTATTTTATTAGTTTTTCAAATATGTTGTTTTAAATAATAAAAATATTAAATGTAATAAATCAATATAAAAAAATGAAACATAACAAATTAAAAAAATTAAAATATTAGCTATATTTAAACAAAATGAAATTAAGTAAATAGATTATTTTTAACAAAAAAAACAAAACACTAATATTAAATGCTGTTAAATGCTGTGTTTTGTTTTTTTAAGATTTAATATAAATTTAAAAAATAAATTAAATGTTTTTATTTAAATAAACCAAAAAATATATAAAAATTGTTAAATTAAAAAATTTTATGTAAAGTGAGTATTTGTGTTTTAACAATTAGTTGAAAAATAAACAAAATTTAAAAAAATTATAATTAAAAGCGTTTTGAAAAAAATATAATAAAATTTTTTTAAATTATTTAATGTAATAAACTATTTTTGCAAAGATATGATTTGTTAATTTTGTAATTAGTTTTTGTTTTAAAACAAATATTAATGTTTAAAGTTATACCTTATATTATTTATTATTTAATTTGAAAGTTATAATTAAATTACCATTTGTAAATATTGGAACTTTTTGAATTAAAATTTTTATATTATCCAAAATTTCGTTTGTGGAAATTTGTGTATTAATATAAACATCACCAATAACTCTGCCATCATTTTCTAACCCTCTTTCATTTGAAATGAAAGGCAATCCAAAACTAAAAATAGCTTGATTTACAAATTCATACAATTTTTTAATAATATTAGTTAAAATCTCCATTCAATGATTAATTTGTTTTTCTTCACCAAACAAAGAGTATTGAATTGGAATCTTATCATTTGTATCATATATATTGTCAACTGATAAAGTAGTATACATTGTATTATCAATAATTTTAAATTCATTATCATTTATATTTTGAATTTTTGGAATTAAATTAACTAATTCATCAAAATCATGTTTAATTTCTAATTTAAAAAAATCAGCTAACAATTCAGTTCTTTCTTTTATTTCTGATTCTTTTCAATTTATAGCATTCAAAATAGTACTATTAGTTTTTGAATATTCAAAATTGTCAAGAAGCAATATTTTATCTTTTAATAAATTTGATATGGAATCATTTTTTTCATTTTTAGTTGGTTGTGATCGAAGCATTGCTCAATTACCAATTAAACCAAAGTAATTTTCATTTAAATATGTATATTCTAAACCCAATGCATCTTTTCAATTAGTAGCTAAAATAGGATATATTAATTTTTTGTATGCTTTATTTTTGATGCTTAGACGAGTGCTGTCTTCTGCTCAGTTTGCAAAACCTTTTTCTGCTATATTTAAAATTGTATAACCTAAATAATCTTTATTTTTTAAACCTAATAATTGTTTATCTATGAGCGCATTATGTACATCTTGAGGTGTTGGCATTTTATATGTAGGATATGAATGAAGCGTTTTAACAAATTCCATTAAAGATAATAAATAATTTTCATTATTTTTTATTTTATTTTTAAATGCTTTTTCATGAAATTGTATAAATATTTCATTATAAGTTGCATTGACTTTTGCAATAGATTGTCTAACGAAATAATTAATGAAAAATTTTAATGTATTTACCAATACTTTTTCATCTATTATTTTATTTTTATAATCATCTAATATTCAATAAAATAATGGATAAGAATCATCTGGGGCAAAAACATTAATTTTATTAAGTAAATTATTAACTACTGGTGAAAAAATATCATGCCTTTTTTTTATTGCATAAAAATATTGTGAAAACTTATACAAATCTTGCAAAACATCTAATTTTGTTTTATTTTCCAAATATCTTTTAAAAATTTTATATCAATTTTTTTTATTTTTTCCCTTTCTTTTTTCTTCATGTTTTAGTGTTCCGGCAAAATACAAAAAAGATTTTATATATTCATCAAATAATTCATCTTTTTTTAATAATTCTTCCATTGGTACTCAATAATCATTATATGCTTTTTCATTTGCCTCGTCAGCACCAAGTAATAATGAATTCCTAATTAAATCTGACAACATTAATTCTTTACCTGTAGAATTAATTCTTTCAAAAATTTCTTGTGGGTCATCATTTTTATTATCTAGCATAATAAAAACAATAGTAAGTTTTTTAATAGAATTAAAAATAATTGTTGCTAATTCAGAATATGAATAAAATTCTAACTTTTTTTTGAATAAATACATAAAATGATTGTAATTTTTTCAAATATTTGAATCTAAATCTCTTTCTGATAATTTGTTAGTCATTAAATAAATTAATTGCTTATTATCGCTAGAAATAGGTTTTAATTTCAATTTATTTTGCAAATGAATTTCATCAAAAGTTGAAAAGTTAAAAAGCAATTCTTCAATTTGTTGCATTTGATTCTTAGATTCAAAGTCATTACCATTATCCAATGTATCATATAGAGCTTTTAACAACAGATAAATCGTGGTTAATCTTTGTTGACCATCTACAATAGAAAAGACTCTTAAGTTATTTATTTTTTCATCTTCAACCAAAACAATCGAACCTAAAAAATGTTGTTTATTTTTTTCTTCAGTTTCAAAGACATCGTCAAATAATTCTTCACAGTGTTCTTTTTGTCAATCATAATTTCTTTGATAAACAGGAATGATATATTGAATATTGTTTTTAAATAATAATTCAGCTATGTTATTTTTTACTATTTCCATAATTTTAAATTATAAAATAAAAAGCATTATTTTTTCATAAAAATAAAACTTTAATTCAAAAACAAAATACATTATTGTTAGAAAGTGTCTAAATAAAATATTATTAATATTTATGACTAAAATTGTATAAAAATAACTTAATATTTTTTTGTTTTTATATTTTTTGATTAATGCAAAAAAATCGGTATCTTGTTTTAAAAACTTTTTTTACTATTGATAATTTTAATTTTTTTTATATATTTGCTTAAAAATTTATTATCAAAAATAAATTCTGAAGAATAATAAAGGTCAACAATTTTTTTTAATTCTTCAAATATTAATTTAGTAAGTTTTTTTGAATAATCCATTTTTTTAGCATTCATAAAAAATTCATTTTTATCAATAATATTTATTTCTTTACCATGATATACTTTTATATCAAGATCAAAATCAATATATTTAATTGTGTCGTCTTCCATAAAAAAAGGTGAAGCCAAATTTACATAAATATAATTCTTATTCCCTTCTATTGTGACTATTGCATTAAAAAAATTATATTTATGAAAAAACCACAATGTATTACTTTTAATATTTCAACGATGTGTTTTTTTCTCTTGAACTCTTGTTTTTTTATTCATGTAAGCAACTAAATAGTTTTTCTTATCATCAATTATTCTAACACCATTTCATTGTCTATACAATTTACCATTATACTTATAAGCTTGAACATTAAAATATTTCTCCAATTTATGCGTTTCCATGTTTCCCCTTTTTTTTAACTATTTTAAACCATTTTTTATTTTCAAAATTATTAATAATAATAAATTGATGATCGTATGACAAATTATCAAAAAAACTTCTCTTTGAAGAAATAGTTTTATTATTAAATGTAAAATTATTAGCAACTACTAATTCATTTGGTTCAATTTTACCATTATTATTTTTATCTTTTCAAAACTTTGGAAAAAATTGTTCATTTATTTCTTCTATATTAAAAAAATCTGATGTATAAACGTAATAATCATTTGATAACAAGTTATAACTTGCTGAATCAAAACTTTTTTTAGCTTTGTAAATTTCTTTATTTTGATAATTTAAATTTACTTTTATGTTTTCATTATTTTTATTTTGTAAAATTAAAAAATCATATTTTTCTTTTGTGTATCCAACAAATGAATAATTAGAAAAATTTCTTGTATTTTTAATCTTTGAATCGTTTGTTAAATATGTTTCATCTTTGTAAAAAACAGCACTTATATTTAACCCGTAATTAAATTGTTTTAATAATAAATTATATAATAACTCAATTTGATTATCAAGTTCTAGAATAAAATCATCATTATTTAAAATTTTACCGCTAAAAGCTGTTGTATTTACAAAAAGATTTTCAATAAAAAAATTATCATTTTTTCTTATTATTTTTGCAGTTCTAGACCATTCATTTAAAAAAGAATTTTGATCATAATTAATGGTATTTTTATTAGGAAGATAAAAATGTTTAAAAATTTCAATAGCTATTATTTCTTCTAAAGAATAGTAATAATTAATTAAAAAATCAAGTGTTTCATTTTTTTGAGTTAATAAACCATTTTTAGCATAAACACTAAACATTTTATTTTTTTTGTCTAAAAAATAATTGTTTGTCAATTCTTTTTGCATATTTAATTTTGCAATCTCATTTGCTGTTTTAAAATTAAAAAAATTATTTTTTTCTACAAAAGATAGATTTGGCTTAAAATTAATAAATTTATCATTTGTATAATTCAAATATTTAAAAAAATTTTGCACAAATTTTTTTAAATATTGTTTATTTGAGAATTTTATAACATTGTTTTCTTTTATTTCCTCTTTATTAGAAAGATAAACACTATCTAAATAATGTATGTATTCATGATAAATTAATTGTGTAAGAATTTCAATTTTATCATTACTTTTTTTTATATTTCGATATTTATCTGTATTAATGAAAATTTGTTGAGTATTTGAGATAAATTTTCCTTCATTGTTTAAATTATTCTTTTTTTGAAAAAACAATATATCTTGATCAATAATAATATTTTTTAAAAAATTTATTTCAGGACCAAAAAATAATTTATTTTCAATATTTTGAATTAAAATATTAAGCTCATTTTCATTTAAAAAAAAATTATTATTTTTTGAATATTGAATAATAGAAAAATTATATTTTTGAGATTTAATTTCTATTTTTTTTTGTTTAATTTCATAACATGAAACAGCAAAAAATGTTGGTATTAAAACAAAACCAAAAAAATAAAAAAATTTATTAAAAAAGTAATATTTTTTCATAATATCCTTATTAATTTTAATACATTTTAAAACAAAATAGTATTATAATTGTTATCATGAGATTAAAAAATAATCCGCTTGCAATGAAAAATTTAGAAAATAGTGGTTTTTTAATTAATGATTTTCCATATTCAATTAACACTAATACTATTTTAGAGTTGGGCATGGGCAAAGGAGAAATGATAACAGAATTAGCATTCCAAAACCCTAATGTTAATTATGTAGGTATTGAAAAATACGCAACAGCTGCTGAAAAAGCGGCTAAAAAAGCAAAAAAATTAAATTTACAAAATTTTAAAATTATTGTGTGTGATATAAAAGATCTTTTAAATTTGTTAAATGGGCAAGTAAATTTAATTTGGCTTACTTTTTCTGATCCATGACCAAAGAAAAAACATTTCAAAAGAAGATTAACATATAAGACTTTTTTAGAAATTTATAAAAAACTTTTAACAACTAATGGAGTAGTTAAATTCAAAACAGATAATGATAAACTTTTTGAATTCACTATAGAATCATTAAAAGAATTTGGAGCTAAAATCACTAAGAAAACATTAGATTTACACAAAAGCGAATGAGCTAACACTAATGTTATGACAGGATATGAAAAAAAATGATCAGAAAAAAATAAAAATATTAATTTTTTGGAATTTAAATTTTAAATAAGCATTATAATTTAAAATAAAAAATATTATTAATCGTAGAATGAGGTAAAAAAAATGATTAAATTTAGTAATAAATTTACAAAACAAAATATAACACTTGTAGCCCAATTTAAAAATTCTAATATTTCAAAAGAAATTATTCAGAAAACATTTGCTATTACAGAATTTTTAAATGAACATAAGGCTGTTATTTATTTAGGAAAAGAAAAAGATTATAATTTAGAATTATTAGATGATTTAGTTAATAAATTAAATTCATTAGACAGAAACTATGATTTAGATTTAAATTCATTTATTAATGAAAAAATAAGCGCTGAATTATTTGTAAAAAAATTATATGAAAGTAATTTATTTAAGAATGCTAATATTTTTAGCCTAAAAACTTCAAAAGAAGAAGAAAAGAAAACTCTTACTATTGTTTATGATAAAAAAGATAAATTAAAAGCATTAATTAATGAATCAAATATTTTAATGGATTCTGTAAATTTTGCTAGAAATTTACAAGCTACTCCACCAAATATTTGTAACTCTGAATGATTGGCAGAAACTATTAAAGAAAAAGTTAATGAAAATAAAGAAATTAAAGTAAAAATTTTGAATAAAAAAGAAATTCAAGATTTAAAAATGAATTTACTTTTATCAGTAAACAAAGGTTCTATGTTTGAACCTAGAGTTGTGGTATTAGAATACAATGGAAACCCAAAATCCAATCAAAAAACAGTTTTAGTTGGTAAAGGGATAACTTTCGATTCTGGTGGTTATAATATTAAGACTGGTAAACATATGAATGGAATGAAATACGATATGTCAGGTGCAGCAGTTGCAGCTTCTACAATTAAAGCAATTGCTGATTTAAAAATCAAAGCTAACTTTTCAGCTGTTTTAGCTATTACAGATAATAGAGTAAATGGTGATGCAAACTTACCTGATGCTGTATGAAAATCAATGAATGGTAAAACAGTTGAAATTAACAACACAGATGCTGAAGGTAGATTGGTTTTAGCAGATGGTATGACATATGCTATTCAAAAATTAAATGCAACTAACATTATAACAATCGCTACATTAACTGGTGCTATTTTAGTATCATTAGGTCATACATTTACAGGTGCATTTTCAACCTCTAATGAATTATGAAATAAATTAGAAGAATCTTCCAAAATTCAAAATGAATTAGTATGAAGAATGCCACTACACAAAGATTTTGCTAAAAACATTAGAAAATCTGCAGTAGCTGATTTAAAAAATACTGATCTATCAGGTTTAGGTGGTTCAATTTCTGCGGCTATGTTTTTAAAAGAATTTTCTGAAAAAACTAATTTTATGCATTTAGATATAGCTGGAACTGCTGATATTGGAGAAAATCCAATGGCTCCAATGGTTAAAACTTTAGTTGAATTATCTAAAAAATAAAAAAATTATATTATAAAAGTACAACATTTTTTGTTTGTACTTTTTTTTATTAAAAATATTTAAATTTAACATTTTTTAAATGTTTTAAATTTAAAAAAATTTTATCATTTTTAGATAGAAATTCTTTTAATGTGATTTTCTAAATTCTTTTTAAATTCTAAATTAAAAGAAATTTTTTGAAAATTTTGACTTTGAATTTTATTTTTAACATTTAAAAATAATTCTTCATTAAGCATTTTAGGGTTAGCTTCAAATATTTTTTTATTATAGTTGAAAAAAATAAACCCTTTTTCGAATTCTTTATCATGATTTGGGCAAAGAAAAAAACCATTATTGCCTGATGAAATTAATTTTTGAGCACCTATAAAATCTATTTTTTTGTTTTTATAATCATTTTTTATATCTGAGTATCTATGGATATGAGAAGCGATTAAATTTGTGGAAATATTATAATCACATGCAAAACATTTATTTACATTTAAAAATTTAGAATAGTTTTCTATTATTTGTTTTGTAAATAATTTTTGATTTCTTTTTAATTCATCAATATAATTAATATCAATTTTATTTAAACTATTAGTTGTGCTGCTAAAATCTAAAATTTCATATCCTAATTCTTGTATTTCTTTATATTTAGAATTGATTGTTTTATTTTTTTTATACCCAAATATTTCAGAAAAAAACAGTTTATATTTTTTAAAATTTAATTTTTTTATTATTAGTAATGTAAAAATAAAATCAGAAAAATTGGCTCCATCCAACCTTCCATAAACAACTATTTCTTTTTCGCTATTAAAAATTTTTGTATATGTAGAATTGTTTTTACTGTTTTTGTTTTTAATTTCATTTCTAAAATGTACATAAGTTTCAATTGATGAATAACAATTTATTAATTTTGAAGCATCAAAAATTATACTTTTATTTATTTTAATAGACAAAAAATGTAAATTCATTAAATCTTTTTTTATTGAATTAATATTGACATATGAACGATGTTCCTCTAAATCAAATGGATTAATAGAAATAGATAATTTTACATTTTTTTGATTTGAAAATTTATACGCTGTATAAGAATTTTGACTAATGAATGTGTTTCTAGACCTTGTTTTTCCTAAAAAATTTAGCATTTGTGTAAAACAAATAATTTCTTTTTTTTTAGGTAAATAAACACCTTGAAAAGAATTATTTATTATCTTAAAAGTAACTTTTTCAAAAAATTTTATTTTTTCATCAAAAATCAATGTTTTTTTTATTTTGTCAAAAATATCATTATTGTTTAAGTCTTCTTTTCAATCTCTTTTTCTTAATGTTAATAAATTTGAAATAAATTTTTTTGAAATTAAAATTTCCATAAATTAACAAAATTCTTTTTTATCATTTTTATAATTTACACCATTTCAAACTTGTATATCTTTTTTAAAGATATCATTGCATATTCACATACTTGCAAAAGAAGGCCTTTGTAAATTTTTGACATTATAATTTATATGATCTTTTGTAAAACACATTCTTCTTTTCAAATGAACATATTGAATTCTTTTAAATTCTTGTAATTTATTACAAAATTTTTCAGAATTTAATGCTTGAATACCAAAAATTAGTGCTCAGGGTTTATCTAATTCTAAAAGTCTCTCTAATATTTTGTATTTATTTCTAAATGGAGGATTAGAAATAATAATATCAAATTTTTTATTTGGGATATAATCATAAAAACTTTTGTCATAATTTAAATGTGAATAAATAACTTTATAACCATTTTGTTTAAAAACAGTAACAAAATTAGATGTTTTTAAGTCGAAAGGACATCAAATTACTTTATTTTTAGGTATTTGTGCCTTATTAATAAAATATTGAACATCTTCTTTCGTTGTATATCATTCATCATCATTTGAAAATTGAAATGCAGTATTTTTTTTATTTATCATAACTAAAATTCCTTACTTAAAAATCATACTTTTTTTTTTTTTTTCAAAGGAAATAGTTAAAAAATATTAAATTTTAATTTTTATACACTTATATATTAATTTTGAATTAAAAAATATTTTAATAAAATTTAATAATAAGAAAACATGATTTATTATTTTTGATTTGTAATTTTAATAATGTTTTTAAAAAAAACAAAACCTTAATGCGAAATTAAAGTTTTGTTTTTTTTAAATAATAATTTAATAAAAATATTTTTTTATATTTTTATTAAGTTTGTGGGGTTGCTTGTTCAGTAGTATCGTTGCCTGATCCAGTTTCTGTAGTTTGAGTTTCTTCTGATGTATTAGCTTTATCTCCTGTGTTATCGGAGTTACCACCACTTGATCCGCTTTCTGTTGATTCAGTTCCTTCTGTATTTGGGGTAGTATTTACTTTATCATTACCTGTTTGTTCTGTTGTATCAGGCTGCGCCATGTCTTTAGTTGTGTCACTAGAAGTTTTGTCGCTTGATCCAGTTTCTGTAGTTTGAGTTTCTTCTGATGTATTAGCTTTATCTCCTGTGTTATCGGAGTTACCACTACTTGATCCGCTTTCTCTTGATTCAGTTCCTTCTGTATTTGGGGTAGTATTTACTTTATCATTACCTGTTTGTTCTGTTGTATCAGGCTGCGCCATGTCTTTAGTTGTGTCACTAGAAGTTTTGTCGCTTGATCCACTTTCTGATTTATTATTGTCTTCTGTTGTGTCACCTTTTTGTGTTTTTGTGTCACTTCCTACATCACCAGTGCTATTTTCAGCGTTAGCATCTTTATTACTTTTATCTTCTTTTGGTTTTTCTGTATCTTGTGGTTTTACTTCTGTAGATGTATCGTTATTTGAATCACTTCCCGCGTTTGGATCATCACCATGTAATTTCTCATCCTTATTTTCTTCTTTTTTATCAGGAGTAGTTTTTTCTCATTTTGTTTTTTCTTCTTCTGTTATATCTAAACCATTAATTTTTTTAACAAAATAATTCAAGTGGCTAACTTGGTCATTTGTTGATCCTTCATGCATATATGGTGTTCCTAAAGCATCAGCAATGTCTTTTGCGGTAGTTTTACCATTGGTTAATGTGGTAAATTTATCTTTTGCTTCAGCTAAAGCTGCATCAGCTTTAGTTTTGTTATCACCTTCACCAAATGAGTTTTCAGAAACACTAACAGCTTTATCTGATCTACCGGAGAATATATTTAATGATTTTACACCTTTTTCAAAGCCAGTAATCAATGTGTCAGATGCTTTGTCTTTTAAGTATAAATCTCTTATAACTCTAAATAAAGTATCCCCTAATCTTTTTTCTATAGATGTAAAGAATTTTGCACTTTTATCTTTAAATGCTTTTGATTGGTCTGTATCAACACCAATTACATATTGACTTTCACCCATTGATTCTAACACTGTAGCAGTGAATGGACCTGCAACAGGTAAAATTATTCTAGGGTTGTTTGTTGTTACAATACTTTTAACAGCATTTGTTTTTTCTGATTTTCCAGTATCGAAACCTGTGTCTAAGGTTAATGCATTATGTGATAATTTAACTTTTTTATCACTATTGTTTGTATTTCAATAGTTAATACCACCTAAAAACCCTGCAATAAAATCTGTAACACCAGCTTCATTACCACCACCAAAAGTTGCTAATGTTCTTTTACTTACTTCAGTTTCAATATCAGCTAAGAATTTAGATGCTGCATACCCAGCAATTCAACCTGCTTCATTTGTTCTATATTTAATAGTAATAAATTTTCCAGGTGCAATTTTTGATTCATCTAAATTAAAATCAATACCTACAACTGTAATATTTTTTGCATCAAATTTTCCTTTATTTTCTGGTTTTGCATATCAATCAACAAATGAATTTTCAGGTAACCCATGGTTAAATCCAGAAAGAACTCAAACATTTGAATCTGATTTTAGCATTCTATCATAAAAATCATGCAATCTATCTTGTGATGGTGAGTTAGTATATTTAACTTCACTTGTTGTTAAACCTGCTAAATATCCAAAACTTTGTAAAGCTTCTCAAATTGATTGGTTAAAACTTTGGTCATTAACAGCTCCTGCTGCTGTTAATAATTGAATTTTTAACTTGTTGTGTTTTGCATCATCTTTTGATGCTGTTTCAATTGAAGTTTTATTATCTTTTACTAAAGTTTCGATATTAGAAACAGTATTTTTAGGTTCGGAGAAATTTTTAACTCCACATGAACTTGCAATTCCCACCATTGATAAAGGTAAAATTGCTCCTAATGTAAATAATACTTTTTTGTTTAATAAAATTTTTTTCATAATGTAAAAATTATAATTTAAAAAACAAAGAACTATTAAAAAAAATAATATTTTCTTTGTTTTTTTTAGTTTTTTTAGCCTATTATTCCTTTTTTACGTAATGTCTTAGCAGTTTTAGCACTAACTTTTAAGGTAATAGGTCTGCCATTTCCATCAGTAATTTTGATTTTTTGTAAATTAAGTCTAAAAGTTCTTTTTGTTGCATTTAAAGCATGTGATCTATTGTTACCAACCATTGGACCTTTGCCTGTGATATCATCTCTTCTTGCCATGACTCTCCTTATTTTGAATTATTTTGTGCTTGCTTTACAATTGAATTAAACACTTCAGGTTGGTGAATTGCTAATTCAGACAACATTTTTCTATTTATTTCAATGTTAGCTTTTTTAAGTTTGTTAATTAATTGAGAATAAGTAATCCCAAGTGGCCTTGATGCAGCATTAATTCTAGCAATTCATAATTTTCTAAATTCTCTTTTAACTTGTTTTCTATCTCTAAAAGCATAAGTTCATGATTTAACAACTGCTTGTTTAGCTACTTTAAATCCAATTGATTTATGCCCTCAATAACCTTTAGCTAGTTTTATTCATTTTTTTCTTCTTTGTCTTGTGACTGTTCCGCCTTTTACTCTCATAATTCTTTTCCTTCTTGTTTTATCTCTTTAACTAGTATTTTAAAATAAACCTTTTAATCTTTTTAAATCTGAATGTGATAATAATCCAGCTTTTCTTGATTGTCTTTTTTGTTTAGTTGTTTTATTTTGTGCTAGATGTGATCTATATGCGTTACCTCTTTTAACTTTTCCACTACCTGTTTTTTTTAATCTCTTTTTTAAAGCAGATTTAGTTTTCATCTTTGGCATTATCTACACTTTTTCCTTTCTCTTCTTTTTGAAGTTCTTTTTCAACTTTGGAACTTGTTAAATGTGGTTTTTTCTTTTTATCTCTTTCAATGTACATATCTAAAAAACGTTCATTAGGTTGGCTGTCTTTTGTAATTTTAGCTATATCTTCAACAAATTCATAAAATTGATCGAGAATTTTTTTACCATTTTCTGGACGTGATATTTCACGACCTTTAAATTTAAGTGAAACTTTAACTCTATCACCATCTAATAAAAATTCTCTTGCTTTTTTTGCTTTAGTTTCAATATCTTTGATGTTGATTCTAACTGAAAGTCTAATTTCTTTGTTATTAACAAAAGTTTGTTTTTCCTTTTGTTGTTTCTGTTTCTTTTTTCTTTCATATTTAAATTTACCATAGTCCATAATTTTAGCAATAGGTCTTGGAATTGAAGTGGTATTATCAATTGTAATAACAACAAGATCTAATTTTTGATCTTTTGCCAATTGAATTGCATCTTCTTTAGTCACAACCCCAATTTGCTCATTATTATGATCAATAACAAACATTTTTTTGAAAGGGATAGCATCATTTACCATGTGTTCTGGTTGAGGCTTTTTTTTATTATTTAGTTTATTAATATTTTCTCCTTAAAATCAATAAATATAAATAAAAAGTGGATTATTCCACTTCTTGTTAACTATCAATTATTATTATAAAATAATTAATTGTTTTAATTTCTTATTAAAACAAAAAATAATAAATTGTAGTATACCCAGGCTGAAATTTCCTTAGGTGAGAAGTGAATCTACTTTCTGCAATTTTTATTTGCCAATTAATTATATACATTTTTTTTAAAAAAAGAAATAAAAACACAATTTATTTCAAAATTGTGTTTGGCCATGTTATATGAAATGGTGGGAACGAATGGGATCGAACCATCGACCTCACGATTATCAGTCGTGTGCTCTAACCATCTGAGCTACGCTCCCAATATAAAAAAGCATAATTTAAAATAAAAATAAATTTGCTTTTACATTATACCAAAAAAATATAATTATTATATATTTTTTTAATATTAACGTTTTGAAAATTGTCTTGCTCTACGAGCTTTTCTAAGTCCATATTTTTTACGCTCTTTACTTCTCGCATCTCTTGTGAGCATTTTAAATTCTTTTAATTTAGCTTTGTAGTCTTCTGATGCTTCAAGAAGCGCTCTAGCAATACCTAGTCTAATAGCACCGGCTTGACCTGAAAGTCCCCCGCCTTTCGCTGTCACATAAATATCAAAAGTATTTTCTGTTTCAGTAATTGTAAATGGTTGTAATGCATCTTTAATTAATAAGTCTTGCATTAAATATTGTTTAGCTGGAATTTTATTGATAATAAATTGTCCTGTTCCACTTTTTAAAGTAACTCTTGCTGTTGAAGATTTTCTTCTTCCAAGTCCTTTGTATGCAACTATGTTATTCATTATTTAGTTACCACCTCTAATTTTTCTGGTTTTTGAGCTTGATGTTTATGTTCAGTTCCTGCATAAACAAATAAATTAACACCTTGTTTACGTCCTAATTTGGTATGTGGAATCATTCCCTTAATTGCTTTTTCTAATAATGCTGCAGGTTTTTTCTTTCTTAAGTCTGCTGCATTAATTTTTTTCAATCCCCCAGGGTAGCCAGAGTGAGAATAATAAATTTTATCTTCTTCCTTATTAGCAGTTAATATAACTTTATCAGCATTGATAATAATAATATTATCTCCCATGTCAACATTACGAGTAAATGTAGGTAGATGTTTACCTCTTAAACGATCAGCAACAAAAACAGCTAAACGTCCCAATACTTGCCCTTTAGCATCAATTACATATCATTTTTTTTCTACTTCTAAATGTTTAACAATAGTAGTTTGTCTCATCATAATAATCCATTCTCCTTTCTCTATTATACTAATTCAATGATAGCCATTTTAGCATTATCACCTAAACGATTAGGTAATTTAATAATTCTTGTGTAACCACCATTACGATCTTTATATTTTGGTCCTAGTGTTTCAAATAAGTGTGTTAAAGCACTTTTGTTATTTTTTGTTTCTACATTTCTTAAAAATGCAGCTGCTAAACGACGAGAAGCTAATGTATTTTTCTTAGCTTTTGTAATTAAACGATCAACATGTTTTCTTAATTCTTTTGCTCTTGCTTCAGTGGTTGTAATTCTTCCATAAATAATAATATCTGTTGCTAAAGAACGTAAAACATGTTTTCTTCATGCTGAATTTCTTCTAAACAATTGTGTAGGATTAGCCATGTTTTAATCTCCCTTCTTTTTTAAAACAATTCCATGTTCTTTCAATTTATCAAGAATCTCTTGAATTGATTTTTTACCTAAATTTTTAATATTGTGTAACTCTTCTTCATCAATTTTTTCTAAATCTAAAAGAGTTTTAAAGCCTGTTCTTTTTAAAGCGTTTAATGATCTTACAGTTAAATTTAATTCTGTAATTTCAATAAGTTTTGCTTTAGGAACTTCTTCTTTTACTTTCTTTTCTATAAAGTATTCTTGTTCATTGAAATCAAGATTTTCAGTTTCAGAAACTATTTTTAAATGAACCATTAGTATTTTTGCTGCTTCAGCAATTGCGTCTTTAGCAACAACTGTTCCATCAGTTTGAATATTAAATTCTAATTTTTCTTGAATAATATTTGAAGCTGAGTTTAATTCAACAACTTCGAAGTTTACATTAGTAACAGGTGAAAAATCTGAATCTATTGCAATAAATTTACCAGATTTAAGTTTAGTTTCAAGTCTTGGCATAAATTCAGAAATAGTTTTCTTATTTTCTTCAAAAGAAACAAACCCTCTACCTACTAATAAGTAAATTTCAAATTTTAAAACACCTATTTTTTTAACTTTAGCAATTAGTTGATTTCCATTAACAATTTTTAGTCCAGGTGGTAATGTTAAATCATTAGCTGTTACATCACCTTCTTGTTCTTTATCATAAAAAACTTTAATTGGTTCATTTACTTTAAAAATTTCAGAATCAAAAACAAATTTAACTTTTTTAATATTATTGAGAAGTCTTACAACATCTTCTTCAACAAAATCAATTGAACTAAATTCGTGATTTACATCTTCAATTCTAACAGCAAATGGAGCAATAGAAGTAACTGAAGATAAAAGTGTTCTTCTTAGCGCAATACCAATAGTATTAGCAAATCCTCTTTCTAAAGGTTCTAGAACAAATGATGTTTTATAATCAGAAATTTTTTTATCTTTTTCTTCTTTGTAAAAAACTCTTGTTAATTTTTGCATATTTTGTCCTATTTATTACTATCTTTTAGTTTCTCTTTTGAAAACTTTTCTTGGTGGTCTAGTTCCATTGTGTGGGATAGGTGTTACATCTTTTACTTCAATAACATTAATTCCTGAAACTTCAATTTGCTTTCTAGCAGCATCTTTTCCTGCTCCTAGTCCTTTTAACTGAACTTTAACCTCTTTAATCCCATGCTCTTTAGCCGCTTCAGAAGCTGCTGCTGCTGCTAAACCTGCTGCATAAGGGGTTTTCTTTTTAGTACCTTTATAACCAATAGCTCCTGATGAAGATCAAGCAATAACATTACCTTGTAAATCAGAAAAAGTAACAATTGTGTTTTGATGTGTTGAATGGATATGTGCAATTCCAGAAACAACATTTTTTCTTTTAATTTTAGTTTTTTTTCTGCTATCTTTTGCCATGATTATTTACCTTTCTTCCCAGCCACTGTTTTTCTTGGACCTTTTCTAGTACGGGCATTTTTTTGTGTTACTTGTCCACGAACTGGTAATCCTTTTCTGTGTCTAATTCCTCTGTAACATTTGATTTCCATTAATCTTTTAATATTTAGTGCAACCTCACGAATTAAATCACCTTCTGTTGTATATTTAGAAGCTGCATCTCTAATTTTACTTAATTGTTCTTCTGATAAATCTTTTACTCTGATATTTGGGTCAATATTAGTATCTTTTAAAATTTGTTGTGAAGTAGATTTCCCAATCCCTTTAATGTAAGTTAAAGAAATTTCAACTCTTTTGTTATTAGGAATTTCAATATTTAAAATTCTTGCCATTTTATTCCTTTCTTATTTTTTAATTTAACCTTGTCTTTGTTTATGTTTTGGTAATATACAAATTACTCTAACTACACTATTTCTCTTAATAATTTTGCAATCTTTACAGATTTTTTTAACAGATGCTCTAACTTTCATAGTTCTCCTTTATTTATGACGGTAAACAATTCTGCCTTTAGTTAAGTCATAAGGACTAACCTCAACATCAACTTTATCACCTAAAATAATTTTTATGTGATGGAGTTTCATTTTACCTGAAATATGACCTTTGATAATTAAATTGTTGTCATCTAATAGCACAGCAAATTCACTTGCATTATAAACCTCAACAATTTTACCAGTCAATTTTATTGCGTCTTTTGCCATTTTTAAAACAAGTACCTCGTTTTTTAAATATTATTAATTTTTTATTAAAAATAAAACAATTTAAAATAAATTTTGTTTATTTAAAAGAAATTGCAACTTTTAAATAAACACTTGGACTTACTTAAATTAAATTTAAAGCCAAGAAATTTAGTTATAAATTATAGCACAAAATCTTTAATTATTATTGTTTTAAGTTAATATTTCTGCCTTATTATTTTTGATTAAAACTGTTTGTTCATAATGTGCAGCTTTTTTACCACTTCTAGCAACTACGGTTCATTTATCACCCAAAATTTTTACTTTTGGTGAATCTTGTAAAATCATAGGTTCAATGCAAATGACCATATTATCTTTTAACATTGGACCAGTTTTATTAAAAAAAGTGTGATTTGGAATATCTGGTTTTTCATGTAGATTTTTTCCAATACCATGACCTGTAAATTCAAGTGGTGTATAAAAATTATGTTTTTTAATTTCTTGATAAATAGCATTGGAGATAGTGCTAATTTTAACATTTTTTTCTATTGCATTAATACCTGCGTAAAATGCATCTTTTGCAGCTTTAATTAAGCTTTCATTTTCTTCATTTGTTTTGCCAACACTTTTAGTAAATGCCGAATCTGAATAATAACCTTTGTAAATAACACCAATATCAATTGAAATTAAATCATAATCTTTTAAAATTCTATCATTAGGTATTCCATGAATTAACTCATCATTTAAAGAAGCACAAATAGTATTTGGAAAACCTTGATAGTTTAAAAATGCAGGTTTTCCTCCACGTTTTATAATTTCTTCATAAGCTAATTTATCAATTTCTAAAATAGATATACCTGGTTTAATGAAATCAAATAAAATTTTTTTAACCTCTTTAAGAATTTGACAAGATTGCTTAATTAATTGAATTTCTTGTTCGGTTTTAATTAAATTTGCCATATTTAATTCATTAATTTTAAAATTTCATCAACTAAAATTTCAGGATTATTATTAGCATTTAGTGTAATTAACATATTTTCTTTTTTATAAAAATCAATTAACACTTTTGTTTCTTTTTCATAGATATCTAATCTTTTTTTAATAGCTTCTTCTTGATCATCATTTCTTTGGATTAAAAGTGTATCATCATTTTCACATAATTTACCTTTTGTAGAAGGCTTAAAAATTAAATGATAAGTTTTTTGACATTTTGGACAATATCTTCTTTTAGTTAGTCTTTGGATGATAATATCTTGTTCAACATCAAGTAAAATAACTTTAAAAATTTTAATATCATTTAAAGTTTTTAAAAACTCAGCCTGATTAACAGTTCTTGGATAGCCATCAAGAATAAAATTCTTGTTTTTTTTTGTTAAAATCTGAAGCTGGTTTTCAACAACTTGATTAGTAATAGTATCAGGAACATAAAAACCTTTTTCAACTATTGATTTTAATTCAAGACCTAAAGGGCTAGCTTCTTCAATTGTACGACGGAAAATGTCACCTGTTGAAACATGAACAAGATTAGTTGCTTTTGCTAAAGCATTAGCTAGCGTTCCTTTCCCTGAACCAGGAGCTCCTAAAAAAATAAAATTAAAATTTTGAATTTTTATCATAATAAGAATGTATCTTTCTTTTTGTTAGAATGTTTATTGTGTTTGGAATTAATTTGTTTTGCCATTTGTTTTCTTTTTTTAGAAATCATTTCACTTTGTCTTCTTGCTTTGATTTGACTTATTGTTTCAAGTGCTGTTGTCACTAAAATTATTAATGAAGTACCACTAAATGTAACACTAATTGGTATTCCGATAAAATGCAAGATGGGTTGAAGCGAAGCTAAAACAATTAAGAAAATAGCTGAAAAAAATGATAATCTTAAAACAACAGAAATTAAATAATCCTCAGTTTGTTCTCCAGGTCTCACACCTGGAATAAAAGTGGAATTTTTAGAAAAATCTTCTGCAATTTTATCAACTCTTGATTGTTGAAGACCCATTCCAATAGATAATAAGAAAACTAAAACTATAAAAATGCTAAAGCCTATAGGGTTCGTTATTCTTAAATTTTTTTCAATTCAGTTTCTTGTTGGGGAAGTGTAGGGATCTAAAAGATTACTAAATAAAGTTGGTAAACTTAATAAAATAAGCGCAAAAATAACAGGCATAATCCCAGCGGGATTGATTTTTATTGGTAAATATGAAATGTCTTTTACATTTCTTGTCATACCAGCACCTGTTTGCTGGATTGGGATTTTTCTTTCTGCTAAATGAAAACGTGCAATTATAAAAATTAAAACCAAAAAGGCAACAATATAAAGAATAAAGACAATGGTATTAGAAATAGTAGCTGCATCTTTTCCATTGCCTAAAAAATAGTTAAAAGCATGTCTAAAAGTGCTTTGCAATCTACTTGCTATACCTGAAAAAATTAATAATGATGTTCCATTACCAACACCTTTTTCTGTAATTTGTTCACCTAAAAATAAAGCAAATAAACTTCCACCAATTAAAACTAAAGGAAGAGCTACATATTTAAATCCAATGCTATTATCTTCAATAATAATAAAATTATTTTCTTGTCTATCAACTACTGTTTTAATCAAAACAATAGATTGTATAATAGCTATAAAAATAGTTAATATTCTAGTAATAATATTAATTTTTTTTCTTCCTAAAGGCCCTGAGTTACTTAAACGATGTACAGGTGGAAAAAGTTTCGTTTGAGCTATCATCATAATTAATGATGCAGTAATAAATGGACCTATTCCTAAAGCCATAATGGAAAAATTACTTAAACCACCACCACCTACAATATCAATAACACCTAAAAAGGAATTAGGATCGAGTGAATTTTGTTTTAATTTGATTCCTGGTAAAGTAATAGTTGTAGAAATAACAAAAATAGATAATAATCATAAAGTGAATATTATCTTTTTTGTTAATATTTTTTCTCTTAAAAAAATTTCAATTTTAGCTTTAGTTTTAATATAAAGTTTAGTAATAACAAATCATATTAAAGCTAAAAGTTTGAAAATTTGTTTAAACATTTTAAATTAATTTTACTGTTCCTTTAAGATTTTCGATAATTTCTTTTGCTTTTGTTGAGCAAGCATCAGTTTCAATATGTAATGTTTTTGTTAATTTACCTAAAGCTAAAATTTTAACAGGCATTGTTTTTCTTCTAACTAATTTTTTATCAAATAAATCTCTAATTGTGATTGAACTATTGTTTTCAAATTTTTCTTCTAATTTTGCTAAAGAAACTGTTTGGTATTTAACGGAATTAATATTATTAAATCCAATTTTTGGAATACGTCTGAATAATGGGTTTTGTCCCCCTTCAAATCCAGGTCTTACACTTGATCTTTTTCTTTGTCCTGATTGACCTTTTCCAGCTTGTTTTCCTTTACCTGCAGCATGACCACGACCTTTACGGTGTTTTTCTTTTCTTGAACCTATTGTGCTTTGTAATTCATGCAATTTCATAACCTATCTCCTTATTTCTATAATCTTAATTTTTTTTCAAGTGTTCAACAGGGATATTTCTTAATTCAGCAATTTTTTCAACTGTTCTTAATTTGCTTAAAGCATTCATAGTTGCACGCACAATATTTGCTTTGGTTCTTGATCCATATGTCTTAGTATAAATATTTGAATAACCAGCTAGTTCAACAACAGCTCTAACAGAAGCTGAAGCAATAATCCCTTTTCCTTTTGGAGCAGGTTTTAATAAAACTTTTGAAGCTAAAAATTTTTCTTGAATTTCATGTGGTACAGTTGAATCAACGATTGGCACAGTAATTAAATTATTTTGTGCTGCTTTAATAGCTTTTTTAATTGAATCTTGAACTTCATTTGCTTTTCCATGCCCAAAACCAACTTTTCCTTTTTTGTTACCCACTACTGCATAAGCAGAAAAAGAAAATCTTCTTCCACCTTTGACAACAGTTGTAACTCTAGAAATGTTGATAACTTTTTCTTCAAATTCATTTTGGAATGGTTGAGAATTTTGTTCTCTTTTTTTGAAATTTCTTTTGTTATTGTTGTCTTTGGACAATGATTTAGAATCACGATTGTCTTTACGAGCAAAAGGTTTTGTGTTTTTTACTTTTAATTCATTTTTAATTTTATCAACTTTATTATTATTTTGTCCAACTTTAAAATTAGCCTTGATCTCTTTTGTTGGAGCTGCTTGTTGTACTTTTTTTAGTTCTTTTTTTTCCATTATTAAAACTTCACTCCTTCATTTCTAACTGCTTCAGCGAAAGCTTTAACTCTTCCATGGTAAATGTAACCTGAACGATCAAAAACAATTTTTGCATCTAGTAAATTAAGTTCTTTAATTTTGTTTGCTAATAAAACCCCAAGTTGTTCTGCTGCTTTTACATTTCCACCGTAAACTCCAAGATTTAATGTTGAAACAGAAGATAAAGTTTTGCCTGTTTCAACTTCAACTAACTGCGCATATAAATTTTTTAGTGATTTATAAACTGAAAGACGAATTCCGGTTGTAAGATTAAGTTTTGCCTTAACACGATTGTGTTTATTAATTCTTTTTTTATTTCTAGATAATTTTGCCATTTTATTAATTTAATCTTCAAATTATTATTTAGAAGATTTTTTCCCTTCTTTACGTCTAATGTTTTCGTCTTTGTACATAATACCTTTACCAGAATATGGGTTAGGTTTTCTAATTGCTCTAATGTTTGAAGCTAATTGCCCAACTCTCTGTTTATCAATCCCTGTAATGATTATAGAAGTTGCTTTTGGAATTTCAATTTTTAAATCTTCTGGAATATCAACATAAACAAGGTGAGAATATCCAGCTGCAATTTCGATTTTATTATCTTTTAAAGTTGCTTTGTATCCAACCCCTTTGATTTCAAGTTCCTTTTTAAATCCTTCACTTACACCTTTGAGCATTGAACCTAATAAAGAATTAGTTGTTCCATGTAATTGTTTTGTATGTTTTTCTTCATTTGATCTTTCTGTAGTTAATTTATTTTCATTAACTTTAATTGCGATTAATGGTGAAAAATCTCTTGTTAACTGACCTAATTTTCCTACTACTGTTACTTTTGTTTTATCAACTATAACTTGTGTGTTTTCAGGAATGATTAATATTCTATTACCAACTCTAGACATAAATTATTATCAAACGTAAGCGATAATTTCACCACCTACATTTTCCTTTCTTGCTTCTTTGTCAGTTAAAATCCCTTTAGATGTAGAAATAATTACTGTACCATAACCTGATAAAACTTTAGGTATATTATCTACAGAACTATAAACTCTTAAACCTGGTTTTGAAATTCTTTTAATATCTGTTATTGCACCAATATTGTTTTTGTATTTTAATTCAACAACAATTTTTTTCTCAACTCCTTCACCAACAGCTTCGAATTCTTTTATATAACCTTCATTTTTAATAATTTCAAGAATTTTAATTTTTTTGTTAGAATGTGGAATTTCAACAAATTTATGCTTTCTTATATTAGCATTTTTAATTCTTGTAATCATATCTGCAATTGGATCTGTAAGTTTTTTAGTCATGGATCTTTTTACATTTGCCATAATTATCAACTCGCTTTCTTAATTCCAGGTATTTTACCTTCATGTGCTAATTTTCTAAAACAAATACGACAAATTTTAAATTTTCTTAAAACAGCATGTGGACGGCCACAAATTTCACATCTTGTATATGCTCTTACTTTAAATTTTGGATGTTTTTTTGCTTTAACTTTTAATGATTTTTTTGCCATATTTACCTCTATTTTACAGCCTTAGCAAAAGGCATTCCTAGTTTTTCTAATAAAAATTTTGCTTCTTTGTCTGTTTTAGCACTTGTAACAATAATTACATCTAAACCTTTAATTTTTCTAATTTTATCAAAACTAATTTCTGGAAAAATTATTTCTTCTTTAATTCCTAAGGAATAATTTCCTCTACCATCAAATGCTTTAGGATTTAGACCACGAAAGTCTCTAATTCTTGGGATTGCAACATTCACTAATTTATTTAAAAAATCTCACATTTTATCTCTTCTAAGAGTTACTTTTGCACCCATAGGCATACCTTCACGTAATTTTCAAGATGCAAGTGATTTTTTAGCAACAGTTTGATATGGTTTTTGTCCTGAAATTAATTGAATTTCATTCATTACTTCTTCAATTGCTTTTGAATTAGTAACTTCTTTACCAGCTGTCATATTAAGAATAATTTTTTCAATTTTTGGATATTGCATTACTGAAGAATAATTAAACTTTTCTTTTAAAAGTTTACTAACTTCTTGATTGTACTTATTTTTTAAACTCATAATAATTTAATTACTCCTATTTTATAAATCTTTGTTAGTTTTTTTAGCAAAACGAACTTTTTTATTATCTTTTGTAAATCTATATCCAATTTTTGAAAACTGTGCTTTTTTACCTTTAGACTCTTTTTTGATTAAAAGAGCAACATTTGAAACATGAATTGGCCCCTCATAAATTTCAATACCACCTTCAGATCTAGTTTGTGATGGTTTATGGTGTTTTGTAATTTTATTTACATCTTTAACTATAACTTGTTGTTTTTTAGGGAAGACTTGTAACACTTGTCCTATTTTGCCTTTATCTTTTCCAGAAATAACAACTACTTGATCATTTTTATAAATTTTCATCTTTGTTTAAATTATTTCCTTTCTTTTATAAAACCTCAGGTGCAAGTGAAACAATTTTTGAATAACCTTTATCCCTAATTTCACGTGCTATTGGGCCAAAAACCCTTGTTCCTCTAGGTGTTCCGTCTTCTTTAATAATAACAACAGCATTATCATCAAATTTAATATGTGAACCATTCGCCCTTTTAATTCCGTATTTTGTACGAACAATAATAGCTTTAACAACTTGTCCTTCTTTAACAATCCCATTTGGTAATGCTTTTTTAACTGAACATACAATAACATCACCAATGTTTGAACTTTTTTTAACTGAACCACCAAGATTTCTAATTACTCCTACTTCTTTAGCTCCTGAATTATCAGCTACAACTAATCTTGTAAGCTCTTGTACCATTATTTAGCACCTTCTCTTCCTTTTTCAGTGATTTGAACAAGTCTAAACTTTTTAGTTTTAGATAATGGTCTTGTTTCACTAATTTTTACAACATCACCAACATTTGCTTGTTCAGTTTCATCATGAACTGAAAACTTTTTAGTTTTCTTAAATCTTTTGTGATATAAACGGTGTTTTACATATGTATCAACAACAACTGTTATAGTTTTATCTCTTTTGGTTGAAATAACTTTACCTTGAAATGTTTTTTTAGCATTTTTTCTTTTAATTTCATTCACTTCCATTATTTATCCCCTTTGTTTGATATTTGTTTTTCTCTTATTGCTGTTAAAACACGTGCTATATCTTTTCTAATTTCAGGAATTTTGTGAGTTTTGTCTTGTCTTGAAGTTGAATTTTTAAATCTTAGTAAAAATAATTCATTTTTTAATTCAGTTAAAAGTGTTTCAAGTTCTGAAAGAGATTTATTTTTTAATTCAATAAATTTCATTAATTATCTCCCTCTATTGTTTTTTCTACAATTCTTCATTTTACTGGTAATTTATTACCACCAAGTCTTAAAGCATCTTTAGCAATTTCAGGTTTAACACCCGAAACTTCAAACATCATAGTTTCTCTTTTTACAACAGCAACTCATTTTTCAGGCGATCCTTTACCTGAACCCATTCTTACACCAATTGGTTTAGAAGTGAGTGATAAATGTGGGAAAATTCTAATAATAACTTGTCCTTCACGTCCCATTCTTCTGGTGATGGCAATTCTGGCTGATTCAATTTGTCTTGATGTAATTCAAGCTGAGGTTATAGCTTGAAGTCCGAATTGTCCAAAAGATACATCTTTTCCTCTAAAAGCTGTTCTTTTGTCATGGTGAAGTCTAAAATTTTTTCTATGTTTTGTTCTTTTCGGTTGTAACATTATTTATCACCTTCTTTGTATTCACCTAAAGAAACTCAAACTTTAATTCCTAAAGCACCATAAGTTGTTCTTGCTGTAGCTTGTGCATATTCAACATTTTGTCTTAATGTATGTAATTTCATTTCACCTTCATTATAACCTTCAGTTCTAGCCATATCAACACCATTAAGCCTTCCTGAAACTTGAGTTTTAATTCCTTTTGCTCCAGCTTTAAGGGCATTTCTAATTGCAAATTTTTGTGCAATTCTAAATGATCCACGGTTTTCAATTTTAATTGCAATTTGCTCTGCAATTAAACGAGCATTTAATTCTGGTTGTGGTAAATCAATTACTTCAATTAATAAATTAAGTTTTTTGTTTTTAACAAATTTTTGAATATCAACAACCATTTTTTTAACATTTTCACCACCTTGTCCCAGTACAACACCTGGTCTAGCTGTGTGAATTAATAAAGAAACTTTATTTTTGTGGTCTCTTCTAATTTCAACTTTTCCAATTTGATAATCTCTTACAAATTTTTCAACATATTGTCTAATTTTCACATCTTCTAATAAATAAGTTGCAAAATTTTCTTTTGTTGCAAATCAATTTACTTCATGTTTTTTAGATATTCCGTATCTAAAACCATTTGGATTAACTTTTTGTCCCATAATTACGCTCCTTATTTAACTGTTTTTTCTGTTTTTTCTTTTAATGTAATTGATAAATGTGAAGTTCTTTTTAAAATTGAATATGCTGAACCTTTTGCTCTTGGTTGAAATCTTTTGTATGTAGGTCCTTCATTAACTGTAACATCACTTACATATAATGAGCTTCCATCCATACCATGATTATTTACTGCATTTGCAATAGCAGAGTTTAAAAGTTTAATAAATAATTTTGATGCTTTTTTATTTGTATTATAAAGAATAGATAAGGCTGAAGAGGTATCTTTATTACGGAATAATTCAGCTACTAAACGTGCTTTTTGTGCTGAAATTCTTTGCATTTTAACGTGTGCTTTTGCTTCCATTATTTTTTCTTCCCTTTGTCAGCTCCATGGCCACTATATGTTCTTGTTGGTGAAAATTCCCCTAACTTGTGCCCTACCATATCATCAGTTACAAAAACATCATGGAAAATTTTTCCGTTATGAACTTGGAAAGTTAAACCTACAAATTCAGGAAAAATTGTTGATCTTCTAGATCAAGTTTTAATAGGTTTTTTACTTTTTTGCTCATGCATTTTTTCAACTTTTTTCAATAAATAAGCATCTGCAAATGGACCTTTTTTTAGTGATCTAGCCATTATTTACCAACCTTTCTTCTTCTTACTATCAATTTAGTTGAAGATTTTTTATTATTTCTAGTTTTAACACCAAGTGCTTTTTTACCTCAAGGTGTAAGTGGGGATTTTCTACCAATAGGTTGTTTACCTTCCCCTCCACCATGTGGGTGATCAATTGGGTTCATTACTGACCCACGAACAGTTGGTCTAATTCCAAGGTGTCTATTTCTCCCTGCTTTACCAATGTTAACTAATGAATGTTCTTCATTTCCAACAACTCCAACTGTTGCTTTACATCTTGCTAAAATCTTTCTTACTTCATTAGATTTTAGTTTTAACATTACATATTTACCATTTTCATCTTTACCTAAAATTTGTGCTGAAGAACCAGCTGCACGAGCAATAATTCCTCCACCACCTGGTTGCATTTCAATGTTGTGAACAAATGTTCCTTCAGGAATATTAGCTAAAGGTAAAGCATTACCTGGAAGAATATCTGCATTTTCTCCTGATAATACTTGAGCTCCAACCTTAAGACCCTTAGGTGCTAAAATGTAACGTTTTTCACCATCAGCATAAACTAATAAAGAAATGTTAGCTGATCTATTTGGATCATATTCAATTGATTTTACTGTTGCCGGAATGTTATCTTTGTTTCTTTTAAAATCAATTAAACGATATTTTCTTTTATTTCTTCCACCTTTATGTCTGGTTGTAATTTTCCCTTGATTATTTCTTCCTGAATTTTTCTTTAATATAGTTAATAAAGATTTTTCAGGTCCATGTCCAGATAAATTGGCTTTATAATCAAGTGAAGTCATATTACGACGACCATTAGTGGTGGCTTTATAACTTTTAATTGCCATAATGTACCTTTCATTTAGTTTTACTTTAAAATAGTTAATCTTTAAAGTTTAATAATATTATTCTTTATTAGATTTAGATGCTAATTTTTCAGCAACTTTTTTCTCTATTGCAGAAGCATCTTTAGTTTCTCTGGTAGATTTTTTCTCTTCATTTGAAACTTGTGTGTTTTCTACAACTTCTTTTGAATCTTGACTTTCTTCTAAATCTTCATTTAATAAATTAATTGTATGTCCTTCAGCTAAAGTTACAATTGCTTTTTTATATGAGTTTTTAAAACCTTTGAATCTTCCTAATTTGGCTGGTTTTTTAGGAACATTAAAAATATTAACTTTAATAACTTCAACATCAAAAATAGATTGAATAGCTTTTTTTACTTCTGATCTATTTGTTTTACGATCAACTGCAAAAACATAAACACCTGAAGACATTAATTGATAACTTTTTTCAGTTAAAATTGGATATTTAATAATTTCATTAGCTTTCATTATTTAACAATCCCTTCTAAATATTTAACATCTTCCTCACTTATAATCATTAAATCAGTTCTAATTAACGCTTCAACTGAAATAGATGTTACTTTTGAAAAAGTTATTTTTGCAAGATTTCTCCCTGATAAATAAATAGCTGGATCATTAGTAATAAATAAAACATTTTTTAATTTATCTAAGTCAATATCTTTTTTTCTTAATTCTTCAATTAAAGATTTTGTTGAAATCTTTTCTAATTTAATTTTATCTACAACAACTTGATTATTAAGTCCAAGTTGACTTAAAGCAGATTTAAAAGCTAAATTTCTAACTTTTTTATTAATTTTTAAATTGTAGTTTCTTTCAACTGTTGGTCCAAAAGCTCTACCACCACCTACAAAAACAGGTGTTCTTAATGAACCAGTTCTTGCTCTACCAGTTCCTTTTTGTTTTCATGGTTTTTTTCCTGTACCACTAACTTCGGCTCTACTTTTAACTTTATGTGTCCCTTGTCTTTTAGATGCTCTTTCAGCTAAAATTACATCAAAAACAGTTTGACTATTAAAATCTTTAAAACCAAAAACTTTTTCAGGTAAATTAAACTTTGGTTTTGAAACAGAAGTAGTTGAAACATTTGTGTTTGTATTATTTGTTGTAGTCATTATTAAATGTTTTCTCCTTTTGTTTCATTTGTTTTATTAATTAATTCAACAGGACTTTTAGCAGGTAACTTTTTCACAGCTGATTTAATCACTAAAAATGATTTGTTAGCACCCGGAACAGATCCTTTAACTAAGATGTAATTATTTTTTACATCAATGTCAATAATTTCAAGATTTTGCATTGTTCTTTTAACATTACCCATTTGACCTGGCATTGTCATCCCTTTAACAACTTTGTTCCCTGAAATATCTCCAATTGAACCAGTTTGTCTAATTGGTTGTGATCCTCCACCACCACCATGAGATTTTGGTCCAATAGTTTGATTATGTCTTTTAATTGCACCAGCAAATCCTTTTCCTTTTGAAGTTCCTGTGATATCAACTAAGTCACCAACATTAAAAATAGAAGCATTTAATAGTTCACCTAATTGGTGCCCTTCCATACCTCTAATTTCTTTAACGAAGCGCTTAGGTGTTGTATTGGCTTTTTTAAAGTGACCTTCACTAGGTTTGTTGATTCTAGATTTTTTCTTATCTTCTAAACCTAATTGAGTAGCAATGTATCCATCTTTTTCTTTAGTAAAAAGTTGAACTACAACATTTGGTTTAACTTCAATTACTGTTACAGGTAATAATTGACCTGAAACAGAATAAACTTGAGTCATACCAATTTTCTTGCCTAAGATTCCTTTCATTATTTCTCCTTATTTATTATTTTTTATTAATAATTGTTGTTTGAACATGACTACCTGTTGGTAATTCAAGTCTTTTAATTTTATCAACTAGTTTTTGATCTATTGTGTTGATAATAATTAATCTTTGGTGAGTTCTACTTTCAAATTGTTCACGTGATTTTTTATTAATGTGAACTGATCTTAAAATAGTAATAATTTCCTTTTTAGTTGGTAAAGGAATAGGCCCATCAAACTTAGCTTTATTTTCTTTTAAAAAAGTAACTAATTTTAATGTAGCATTATCAACTAATTTATGATCAAAAGCTTTAATTTTCACTTTAAGTTTTGTCATTATGTTGTTTATCCTTTCTGTTCTTTATTGAACAAGACTCCGCATAAAAACTGATATTTAATAAAACAACTAATCTTGGAATATCACAACCTTATGCTTCATTGTCTAAAATACTTTTAAATTATACATTATTTTAAAAAAAATAAAAGCATTTTACTTAATAAAAGCACAAAAAAAACTCCCTTACAGGAGTGATAATTCTTTGAAAACTGAATAGCAATTATTTTCTACTTTCACCGATTAAATACCTATTTTAGCTATTAAATCAATCAATTTATTAGTATTGGTTAGCTCAATGTATTACTACACTTACACACCCAACCTATCAACCTCATCGTCTATAAGGAATTTCAAGGGAATATTCATCTTTGAGGAGGCTTCCCGCTTAGATGCTTTCAGCGGTTATCCTTTCCGTACTTAGCTACCCAGCTATGCTTCTGGCGAAACAACTGGAGCACCAGTGGTACGTCCACTCCGGTCCTCTCGTACTAAGAGCAGCTCTCATCAATATTCCAACGCCCACATCAGATAGGGACCGAACTGTCTCACGACGTTCTGAACCCAGCTCGCGTACCGCTTTAATTGGCGAACAGCCAAACCCTTGGAACCAACTCCAGCTCCAGGATGCGATGAGCCGACATCGAGGTGCCAAACCTTCCCGTCGATGTGATCTCTTGGGGAAGATAAGCCTGTTATCCCCGGGGTAGCTTTTATCCGTTGAGCGACGGCCATTCCACAATGTACCGCCGGATCACTAAGTCCTGCTTTCGCACCTGCTCGACTTGTAAGTCTCACAGTCAATCACACTTTTACCTTTGCGCTCTACATATGGTTTCTGACCATATTGAGTGTAACTTTGAACGCCTCCGTTACTCTTTAGGAGGCGACCGCCCCAGTCAAACTACCCACCACGCACTGTCTCCCTTCCAGATAATGGAAGCAGGTTAGAAAATCAATATAACAAGGGTGGTATTTCAAGGTTGACTCCATAGTGACTAGCGTCACTACTTCAAAGTCTCCCACCTATCCTACACATGTTAGACCAATTTTCAATACGAAGTTATAGTAAAGCTCCACGGGGTCTTTTCGTCTTGATGCGGGTACCCAGCGTTTTCACTGGGACCATAATTTCACCGAGTCCAATGTTGAGACAGTAGGGAGATTGTTACGCCTTTCGTGCGGGTCAATAATTAGTTGACAAGGAATTTCGCTACCTTAGGACCGTTATAGTTACGGCCGCCGTTCACCCGGGCTTCATTTTACTGCTTCGCTAGTGCTAACAGCTCCACTTAACCTTCGGGCACTGGGCAGGCGTCACCCTCTATACATCGTCTTGCGACTTAGCAGAGAGCTGTGTTTTTGCTAAACAGTCACCCCCCCCATTTTACTGTGGCCTAATTAAATTAGGCATCCCTTCTTGCGAACTTACGGGATTATTTTGCAGAGTTCCTTAACATTGGTTTTCTCGCTCGCCTTAGAATACTCATCTTGGGAACGTGTGTCCGTTCTCGGTACAGGTTCTTATAAATTTAAAGTTTAGAAGCTTTTCTTGGAAGTGTGAAATCATACAATTCGTTACTTGATTACTCTTTCACTATGCATCACATCTAAATATATTGTTATGCGGATTTGCCTACATAACTATCTCGAATGCTTACCCCACAATCCAGTAAGTGGTAGTACTATCCTCCTCCGTCACTCCATCACATTTATAAGAAGTATAGGAATATTAACCTATTATCCATCGACTATGCTTTTCAGCCTCATCTTAGGTCCTGACTAACCCTGGGTGGACGAACCTTCCCCAGGAAACCTTTCCCAATAGGCGTCAGAGATTCTCACTCTGAATCGTTACTCATGCCGGCATTCTCACTTCTAATCGCTCCATTAATCCTCACAGTTTAACTTCGATGCAATTAGAACGCTCCTCTAACGTAGTTTATCACTACCCGTAGCTTCGGTATTATGTTTAGTCCCGTTACATTATTGGCGCAAGCCTTCTTGACTAGTGAGCAATTACGCACTCTTTAAATGATGGCTGCTTCTAAGCCAACATCCTAGTTGTTTATGAAAACTCACAACCTTTCTCACTTAACATAATTTTGGGACCTTAGCTGACGATCTGGGTTGTTTCCCTCGCGAATACGGACGTTATCACCCATATTCCGACTGCATAGTAATACACACTGGTATTCGGAGTTTGATTATAGTCAGTACAGCTAGGCGCCGCCATTCCATATTCAGTGCTCTACCCCCAATGCTTAACACTACACGCTAGCCCTAAAGCTATTTCGAGGAGAACCAGCTATCTCCAGGTTCGATTGGAATTTCACCGCTATCCACAAGTCATCCGGGCACTTTTCAGCGTACTACGGTTCGACCCTCCACTTAGTTTTACCTAAGCTTCAGTCTGCTCATGGATAGATCACCTGGTTTCGGGTATATATCAACATACTAAAGCGCCTTTTTAAGACTCGGTTTCCCTACGGCTCCGTTTTTTTCCACTTAACCTCGCATGTTAACATAACTCGCCGGCCCATACTGCAAGATGTACGCCATCACCCTTTAACGGGCTCTGACTAATTGTAAGTATACAGTTTCAGAATCTATTTCACTCCCCTCCCGGGGTTCTTTTCACCTTTCCCTCACGGTACTGTTTCACTATCGGTGTCTGGTTAGTATTTAGCCTTACCGGGTGGTCCCGGCAGATTCAGACAGGGTTTCACGTGCCCCGCCCTACTCAGGATACATTCAAAAGATTTTATTATTTCGTTTACAGGAATATCACCTTCTATGTTAAAGCTTTCCAACTTTTTCAACTATAATAAAATTTTGTAACTTTATGTAGAATGTCCTACAACCCCATCAAAATGATGGTTTGGGCTCTTTCGCATTCGCTCGCCACTACTAACGAAATCATTATTTATTTTCTTTTCCTCTTGCTACTAAGATGTTTCAATTCACAAGGTGTCTCGCATTTATAACTATGTATTCATTATAAATCAACTAGAGTTTATCTAGTTAGGTTCCCCCATTCGGAAATCCCCGTATCATAGCGTATTCCAGCTCCACGAGGCTTATCGCAGGTAATCACGTCCTTCATCGACTTCCAGACCCAAGGCATCCACTATATACTCTTACTTATTTAAAAGCTAATATAACTTATTTTTTAAGCCTATTGTTTTAGATTTATATATCTAAGGTATCTATTTTAAGCTAACTGTTCAATAAAACAGTTAGACTCGGTGTTGTAATGTCGTTGTTGAAATATTATGAAATTAAAATTTCAATATTTGCTATTCAGTTTTCAAAGAACTATATTAAAACATTTATTAATTAGAAAGAAAAAATTAAATCTTTCAAAACTAGATACAAAACTATTTGGCAAGCCCATAATAACCTTTTTATTTATTATAAAAGGATTTTTAAATAACCAAATTTAATAAGATGTATGTGTACTCCGTAGAAAGGAGGTGATCCATCCCCACGTTCTCGTAGGGATACCTTGTTACGACTTCACCCCAGTCATCAGTCCTACCTTAGATAGTTGCCTCCGAGGTTAACTAACCATCTTCGGGTATTACCAACTCCCATGGTGTGACGGGCGGTGTGTACAAGACCCGAGAACGTATTCACCGCAGCATAGCTGATCTGCGATTACTAGCGAATCCGACTTCATGAAGTCGAGTTGCAGACTTCAATCCGAACTGAGATTGGTTTTTTGAGATTTGCTTGATATCACTATGTCGCATCTCTTTGTACCAACCATTGTAGCACGTGTGTTGCCCCACTCGTAAGAGGCATGATGATTTGACGTCGTCCCCACCTTCCTCCAACTTTCGTTGGCAGTCTCTCTAGAGTTCTCAACTTAATGTTAGTAACTAAAGACAAGGGTTGCGCTCGTTGCAGGACTTAACCTAACATCTCACGACACGAGCTGACGACAACCATGCACCATCTGTCACCTTGTTAGCCTCCATTATATCTCTATAACTTTGCAAGGGATGTCAAGAGTGGGTAAGGTTCTACGCGTATCTTCAAATTAAACCACATGCCCCTCCGCTTGTGCGGGTCCCCGTCAATTCCTTTAAGTTTCACTCTTGCGAGTATACTACTCAGGCGGATCATTTAATGCGTTAGCTGCATCGGTAAATTTTTCTACCAACTAATGATCATCGTTTACGGCGTGGACTACCAGGGTATCTAATCCTGTTTGCTCCCCACGCTTTCGTTCCTCAGTGTCAATATACAACCAGTTAGCTGCCTTCGCCTATTGGTGTTCTTCCTAATATCTACGCATTCCACCGCTTCACTAGGAATTCCGCTAACCTCTTTGCAATTCCAGTTTGCTAGTATCTAAAGCGGGCAAAAGTTGAGCTTTTGGATTTAACTTCAGACTTAACAAACCACCTACGAACTCTTTACGCCCAATAATTCCGGATAACGCTTGCGACCTATGTATTACCGCGGCTGCTGGCACATAGTTAGCCATCGCTTTCTAATAAGGTACCGTCAATTAAGGGTCATTTCCTACCCTATTTTTTCTTTCCTTACCACAGCAGTTTACAACCCGAAGGCCTTCATCCTGCACGCTGTGTCGCTCCATCAAGCTTTCGCTCATTGTGGAAAATTCCCTACTGCTGCCTCCCGTAGGAGTCTGGGCCGTATCTCAGTCCCAGTGTGGCCGTACAGCCTCTCGGCCCGGCTAAACATCATCGCCTTGGTAGGCCATTACTCTACCAACTAGCTAATGTTCCGCACCCCCATTTTTAAGTGAAGCGGAGTTACCTCTTATGCTTCTTTTAAAATTTTTTCATGCGAAAAAATTTGTTATTTGGTATTAGCAACTGTTTCCAGTAGTTATCCCAATCTTAAAGGTAGGTTAGGTACGTGTTACTCACCCATTCGCTACTAAGTCAATATAAATACTGCTTCGTTCAACATGCATGTATTAGGCACACAGCCAGCGTTCATCCTGAGCCAGGATCAAACTCTCAAAAATTGAATTGAAGTATTATGGTTTTTGTATCTAGTTTTGAAAGATCTAATTTAACTTTTTGTTATAAAAGTTTTATTGTGTTAATCAAAAAGACTAACTTATCTATTATACATTATTTTTTTGAAACACCAAAAAAAATATTTTTTTTTATTTAAAAATTTATTTAACTCAATGCTTTAATAAAACAATGCCTTACTATTATACAAAAAAAATAAAAAAAGCAAATAAAAAATTTATTTTTTTTACATATTTTTTTTTAGTCTTATTTTTAATCTAAAAAATATAGTTGTTTTATAGCTGTTTAATAGCTGTTTACTATTATATATATAATATAATATGCTTGTTTTTGACTTATGTTTATTTAAAATAAAAACCACCCTGAGGTGGTTTTAATTGAATTATTGTTTTTTTAAATTGATATAGGAAAAATTTTTTTATCTTTTTCATTTTTGCTTAAAAATAAATAAACAGCATTAAATTGCTCTGTTGTGTTAGATATTTTAAATTTTGTGTATTTACCAAAACGCATTTTTTGATAAATTTCCTCATAATTTGCACCAATTGCTGCATTTGAAGGTCCAGTCATACCTACATCTGTTATATATAATGTACCTTTTGGTAAAACTTTTGCATCATTTGTTTGAACATGTGTATGTGTACCTAGCATAGCTGAAATTTTTCCATCTAAATAAAGACCAAAAACATTTTTTTCAGAAGTTGTTTCAGCATGAAAATCAATAATATGATAGTCAACATTTTGATTTTTTAGATCATTTTTTTCTATTTCATCAAATGCATCAAAAAAATTGTTAGCTATCTCTTCATTTCAAGGTTTTAATAATTTATTAAATATTTGACCTAACATTGATGTAACTCTTAAATTAACACCATTTATTTCAAAAACTTCTGTTCCATGTCCAGGATATATATCATTAACATTGTAGGGTCTTAAAATGTCTTTATTTTCGATTATATTTAAAATGTCTTTATCTGCTCAAACATGATTGCCTAAAGTTATGATGTCAACACCTAATTTTTTAAGTATTTTGTAATCTTTTTGATTCATTCCTTTTCTATTTGTTACATTTTCGCATTGGGCAATTACAACATCAATTTTATATTCAGCTTTTATTTTGTTTAAATATTTTTCAATGGCGTGAATTCCTACATGACCAAAGACATCACCAATAAACAAAATAGCAAGTTCTTTATTTTTATTTTTATAAAACATATTTTAAATTTTAACACTAAAAAATTAAAATATTAAATTAATTTACTAATAAAGATTTTTTTAATTTTTTTGCATTTTTTCTAATACTTTTGCTTTAATTTCTTCAAAAAGTGAATTTGAATTTTCAAGAGCTAGTTTTAAATTAACTTTCCCCTGGGCAATATTTTCATCATTATATGAATATCATGATCCTTTTTTGATGACAATTGCAAAATCTTCAGCTAATTGTGCTACTTCAGCAAATTTAGAAATTCCTTGTGAAAAAATAATTTCAACATTTGCTGTTTTAAAAGGAGTAGAAAGTTTATTTTTTACAACTTTGATTTTAACCATATTACCTAGAATATCACCATTGGCTGCAATTTGTGTTGATTTTCTAACATCCATTCTGATAGATGAATAAAATTTCAATGCTCTTCCTCCTGGTGTTGTTTCTGGATTACCAAATATAACTCCAATTTTTTCACGCACTTGATTAATAAAAATAACAGTTGTTTTATTTTTATTAAGTGATCCTGTAATTTTACGTAAAGCTTTTGACATTAATCTTGCTTGTGCTCCAATTACTTGATCTTTCATTTCACCATTTAGTTCGGCTTCAGGCACTAAAGCAGCAACAGAATCTACAACTATTAAATCAATAGCGCCTGTTTTTACTAAAGTATCTACAATTTCTAGAGCTTGTTCTCCTGAATCTGGCTGAGAAATAATCAAATTATCTATGTTAATCCCTAAATTTATAGCATAATTTGGATCAATTGAATGCTCTGCATCAATAAAAGCTGCAATGCCACCTTGTTTTTGAATTTCGGCAATTGCATGTAAAGAAATAGTTGTTTTCCCTGATGATTCAGGACCATATATTTCTATAATACGACCTTTAGGAAAACCACCTATTCCTAAAGCATTATCAATAGCAATAGAACCTGAAGAAAAAACTTCAGTATTTATATCTGGTTTTTCACCTAAAAGCATAATAGCTTCTTTACCAAACTTTTTTTCAATTTCACTAAATGCTGCTTTTAATAATTTTTTTTCAATTTTCATTTTTACCTCTATGCTTAAATAGATAAATAACTAAAAAAAGTAATTAAAATTTAAAAAAATAAGAAAATTACATATTTTTTTTCAGTAATTTTAGAAGTTTGTCATAAGCAAAATCAACAGCAAATTTAATTATTTCATTTCTTTCTAAATAAAGTTTGAATTCAAAAACTTGTTCATTAATTGCAATATATATTAAACCAGGATCTTTGTTGTCTAAAACACTAGGTCCAGCATTTCCTGTAAAAGCAAAACAATAATCTACTTGAAAAAATTTTTTCCCTTCCATTGCCATAACTCTTGCAACTTCTTCATTAACAACACCATTTTTTGTATCAATGTTAAATTTTTCTTTTATTTCATTTCAATAAGTTACTAATGCACCTTTAAAATATTTACTGGCTCCTGGTTTGCTTACCACTTTCGCAGAAAAAGAACCCCCAGTAAATGATTCAACAGAAGCTATTGTTATGTTAGTGTTTAAAAGTTTCATTTTCAAAATCCTTTTTTTGAAAAATGTATTTATTTGCACAAAAATGACAAATAACTTCTATTTTTCCATCTTCAATTAAAATTTTTTCAAGTTCTTTTTTATCAATTGATTGAATAGTTTCAAACAGTTTTTGTCTTGAACAATTACAATGTCATTTTATTTTTTTAATTTCAATAAAAGTTGAATTTAATTTATTTTCATATTCATTAAAAGTTAAATTATTTAAATTATTATTTTCTATAAAGTTTTCAACTCACAATATATCTTCTTCTTGATGACCTGGTAGAAGTTGAAAAATAACAGAATAAACTTTTTCAAATGAATTTTGATCTAAAAATTTTACAGATGTTTTAATTGCTGTAAAAATTTGTTCAGATGATTGAAAATAGTAAGCTAAATCAGTTATTAAATCAGACTTTACAAGTTTAACTTCGCTTGTAAAAATATCAAATTTATTTTCTCTTGTAACGCGCAAAATTCCTTCACTACCTATTGCTAAAATCAAAGGAATGTTTTCGTTTTTATATTCTTTTTCGACAATTTCAATATTAGGGTTTCCAACTAATGCTTTAATTTCTCCATTACTATTAGTTTCAACAATTATATTTTTTATTGCACCAGAAGATTTTATAAAACTCACAATTTTGCCATGTTTTGATTGTAAAATAAAGGACAAAACACCCAAAGTAACCATTGCTTCTGCTAAAATTAATGAAGAAAAATTTGCTGTTTTATGTTTCTTAACTGCATAATTAACAACATCTGTAAAATCTGACAAAAAAATTCTTACATTATTTTTAATAAAAATTTTACTGAAACTCATTTTAATAAATTACTTTCTTTATTTTTTTAACACTATTATATTTATTTCAAAAACCTTTTTGGTTTTGCATAGCAAATTTTTGTGCTTGCACTAATTGATTGAAATAATTTTTGTCTTTTGTATAATATTTATCTTTTTGATCAAGAGATATATATTCAAATATAGCTAATCCTTCCTTAAGAATTTCTGTTGCAAAATCATTATTTTCATCATAAAGTTTAGCTACTATTCTTCCGTATTTATCTTTTGCAATTTGTTTATATTGAAAATTTGTGTGTTTTTTTGTTCACATTTTTAAAAAATGTTTTGCTTTTTCAGCATAAAATCTTTTTTCACCTTTTGTTGGTTCTTTAGGATTACTTCCTTTAATATTCATTTCTGGTGTATCTATTCCATAAATTCTTAAAGTTTTAGTTTCGAATGTTAATTTAATTTTTAATGTATCTCCATCAATAACTTCATGATCATATATATTATATTTTTCACTAATAACTGATGGTTGTTCTTGAAATTTGTTTAAATTTTCACAACTATAAGCAAAAAAGGCAAAAATAAAAAAGAAAATAAAGACAAAAAATTTTAGTATTTTCTTACTTTTACGCTTTATTTTCTGAGTTAAATTGAGCAATTTTTTCAAAAACTACTTTTTTCATTGCCTCATTGGCATTGAAATAAATTTTTCTTGGATCAAAATTTTTACCAATTTTAATTTTACCACTTTCAACAAATTCAGTTATAGCTGTGGCATTTGCTTGTTGTAATTCTGTATTAACATTAATTTTTGCAACACCCAATGAAATAGCTTTTTGAATTTGATCCACAGGTATTCCTGAACCACCATGTAATACTAGTCCAATTTTAGCTTTTGCTGTTATTTCTTTTATTGCTTCAAAGTTAAGTGACTTTCAACTTGCAGGGTATGGCCCATGAATATTCCCAATTCCAGCAGCTAACATATCAATTCCAGCAGCTGCCATTTTTTTAGCTTCTATTGGGTTTGCAATTTCACCATTACCAATAACACCGTCCTCTTCACCACCAATTGAACCTACTTCAGCTTCGACAGAAACCCCTTTAGCTATTGCTTTTGCTAATAATTTTTTTGTATTTTTTAAATTAACTTTAAATTCTTCATGTGAGCCATCATACATTACTGATGTATATCCTGCTTCTATTGCATTAAAGCAACCTTGTAATGTTCCATGATCAAGGTGCAAAGCAACTGGGACAGTAATTTTTAAATCTTTTATCATTGATGAAACTAGACCATAAACAGTGTTGTAACCACCCATGTATTTTACAGCTCCTTCAGAAGTTGCAATAATAATAGGTGAACGTTTTTCTTGCGCTGCTAATAAAACAGTCTTTGTTCATTCTAAATTGTTAATATTTATATGCGGTATTGCATATTTTCTTTTATAAGCGTTTTTAATCATTAATTTTGCATTTACTAATGACATTCTTACCTCCAATAATCATATTAAATAAACAACTAAATTTAATAAAAAATTTTTTAATTTTTATTTATTTTATTTAATTTATAAAATTATAAATTATTTATTTTTTTTAGATAAAAATAAATACAATTAATAAAATTAAAATTATAAAAATTCAAAAAAGTGATGCTATTTTAAAGAAAAAAGTTTTTGTTTTTCTATAGTTTGTGGATATTTTGGGATTAAACAAAATTAACTTTTGAATATTTTTATATTTATTAATTCTTTTCTCGCCCCAAAGTATTGTTAATATAAACATTAAAGAAATAATGTTAGGTATTAACCAAAAGATAATATTTTTAGAAAAAGAAAATAATTTTAATGTTTCTTGAACTTCTTGTGGACTACCACTAAAAACATTTTTGCTTAAGATGTGAATAGTTAATACATCCGAAGTTCCAATTCCACCAGGGATTGGTGATAAATTATTTGCTGCATCTATTAGTGAAGTTCCTGTTAAAAAATAAAAATATCAAGAAATCATTGATGAAAAATCATAATTATTATTTTGAACCATAAATGCTATTCAAAAATTTGGCATTAAAAAGTATCCAATTATTTTATAAAAAATACATTGAAAAAATAATCATTTATTTTTGAGTGTATTTTTATAATTTTTTTTAAAATTATCTAATTTTAACTCAATTAATTCTTTTTTTCTTTCAGCATTGAAATTTAAAACAAAAAAAGATAAAATAGCTAATCATAAACGTATTAAAAAGAATTGCACTTTTTTAAATGTAGAAACAAAAATAATAATTAATAGTAAAGAAATATTTAAAATAAAGCCTAAAATTGTGAATATAGAAGTAGTTATTGATTGAAAATTAAAATGACCAAAAAATATATCTTTATAAAGAACAAAACCTACAGGAATAAAAATTAAAGACTTCATTAAAACTAAAATTTGAAAAAACGTTGCTGCAATTGTAAAGCTTGCTGCTACAACAGTTTTTTTATAACCTTTTTTTTGCAAATATCAATATGAAATTATTTCACCACCAAAAGCAAAAGGTGTTATGTTAGCCACTAAAATAGATATAATAGTTGAGACAAATGTATGCCATAATGTTATTTTTTCTTTGTTGAATCGCATCAATTTATAAATAACTAGTGAATAGCTTATAAATATGCAAAATAATCATAGCAAAATAATTAAAATAATTTGTAATTTAGACATTGTTGAGCTTAAAAAATTATTGAAAAATTTTTTAAAAATTAATACACCAACAACTGATTCATTATTACTTTTGTAAATAGTAAAAAATAAAAATACAAAAGTTAAAATAATTAATAAAATAAAAAAACTAAATTTAATAATTTTCTTTTGAATATTTTGATTATTTTTTTCTATAGTTTTAAATTGCAAAATATTTTCGACTATTTTTTCTTCATTAAGAATAATACTTTTATAAGTATCTGTACTTTTTTGCAATGAATCAATTTGAATGGTTAAAAGTTGATTAATTTTATTATAATGCAAGAAAACTGTTTGATTACTATCTAAAGTCATTAAATAATCAAATTGATTTTCAGAAAGAAAATGATTATTTTTTACAAAATTATAATTAATTATTTTTAAGTCTGAAATTGTTTTAGTGGCTTTTGATGTTTTCACAAAGTGTAAAAATGACTCATAAGATAATTTGAATTTAGTTTCAAATTTTCTCTCAATTGCAAAATTTTTAGAAATGTTTTGCAATTTTTTAAAAATATCATTATTATTTTTTTTATTATATTCCAACATTTCTATAATCAAAAGAGTATTGCTTACATCATTTAAACCAATAATGTTATTATTTCAGTCTTTTTTAAAGCAATAAATTTTGTCTTTATTAATTAGAAAAAAATCTTGTTTATTTGTAATGTTAAAGTTTTGTATAAAATCAGTGAAATAATTTTTATTAATTTTTTGAATGTTTAAATTATAAAATTCAGTTAAAAATTTTAATAAATAGTTTTGTCCATGATTCATGAAAAAAACATTATCATCTTTTAATTTATTAGTTTTTTTTAAATAATCAATAATAAGCAAAGTTATGGACTGATTATTTAAAAATTTAGTTTTTTTATTATAGTCAATAAAAATATTCTTTTTATTTTTATATTTATCAATATATAAAATTACATTATTTTTACTTTCTTTAGTTTTTTTATAAGACAAAAACTTTAAATTTGAAAATAGTTTTTCTCAAAATGTTTTATCTTTAATTTCATTAAATGTAAAGTGATTTTTATTTTTTAAATTTTCTAAAATGTTTTTTTCATCATTTTTGTTTGTGAAAAAAACATATGAATTTAAAAATGACATATTTTTATCAAAAGAAACTAAATGATTAAAATCTTTTTTTATAAAAATGTTATCAAATTTTTTTTCAATATTTACATCATTTAAATTTGTAAAAATATTTGTCTTATTTAAATAAAATTCATCTTCTTCTGTTAGTTTTTCGAACTTATTTTTTCTAATTAAAATTTTATATGAATTAGAATCAGGTATCTTTAATATAAAAAGAGATAAATCATAATGATTATAAATAGTTTCGTTTATCATTAAATCAAATGAAAAATCATTATCATTTATTTGATAAATAATATTGTTAGAATTTATTGCAAATGTTTTAGAAAAAATTTCTTTTATTGTAATACAAACAGGTTTTGCATCATGAAAAATTAAAATTTTTTTATTTTTTTTCAAATTAGATTTAAGCCATTTATCTAATAAAAAAGCCTTTTGATAAACAAATTCAAAATTAATATCATCTATTTTTTTTATAGATTTTAAAAAAATACAAGAATCTTTTACGTTATTTTCTTTGTCTTTATCTAGTTTTTCCCTAGCTTCATCTATAATTGGCATCTGAGACTTTAAAAGAAATAAATTTTTTTTATCTAAATTTTCCATCTAATTGTTTTCATCCCTTTGTGAACCGAATAAATCAAAAACATCCTCTAATGGTTCTTCAATTGAATCAAAATTTTCATTATAGTTATCAAATTCAGGAAAACTAGGTAAATCTTGGAGAGATTTTAGTCTAAAATAGTCATAAAATCTATTAGTTATTCCATATAATGTTGGTTGTCCTACAGTTGGTGACACTCCAACTTCTTCAATTATACCTTTCATTAATAATGAAGCAACAATAGAATCAGAAGCAACACCTCTAATTTCACTAATCATAGATCTAGTCACTGGTTGTTTATATGCCACAATAGCCGCTGTCTCGATTGCAGCATTAGTTAATTTTTGTCTTTTTGTTGTAGAAACTAGATCAGAAATGTAATCTTTAACAATTTCTTTAGTAGCAAATTTAAAAACATCATTGAATTCAACCACAAAAATTCCGCGTTCTAATTTATTGAAATTTTCTGCAAATCTTTTTAAAAGAATTCTAGCTTCATCAACTTTGTTCAACTTTAAAACAATTTTTAATTGCTCAGATGATAAACCATCTTCACCTTGTAAATACAAAATAGCTTCTATTACTTTATTTTTCATAATTAATTCCTTTTTTAACTTTTATTTCTCCAAATTGTTGTTCTTGACTAATAATTAATTCTTCATTTCTTGACATATCCAGCATTGCTATGAAAGTAATGACAAAATGTTTTAAAGTAGGTAATGAAAATATTTTGTTAAAATGAATTTCTTCATTTTCATAAAATAATGTTCTTATCATATTTTTTTGCTCATCAGGTGTAACACTAATAGAATCAATTTTGACTTGTCTTAATTTTTCTGCACTTAATCTTTCAAACATCATTTTAATTATTTGAGTTAATTTGGCTTTTGATGATCTACCATCTACTTTTGATCTATCAGTAGGTCTAATAAACGGCTCGAGATTAGAAACTTTTTTTATGTAAATATTTAGTCTTTTGCTTTCTCTTTGTTTTAAAACATCAAAAATAGGCTTAAATTGTTGATATTCAGCTAATAATTTTATTAATTTAGCTTTATCTTCCTCAATTTCAGCGTCTTCTAACAGTTCTTTTTCAACCAAAAGCATTCTCGCTTTCATTTGAATGAGAGTTGCTGACATAACTAAATAATCTGCTGCAATTTCAAAATCATTTTCTTTTAAATCCTTTATTATTCTTAAATAATCAGTTGCTAATTCAGCGAGATTAATATCTAAAAGATTCATATTTTTTTCTTTTACAAGCGCTAGCAATAAATCTAAAGGACCATTAAAATTTTCAATGTTAATATTTGTTAGAGAGTTTTGTGCTACATTATCAAATTCATTTTCTTTTGGCATAACTTCACTCTATTTTTTATTTTTTTCTGGAGTACTTGGAATATATTTAGATGCTATTGTTTCAAATGTTTTATTTTTTAAAGATTCTATCGATAACATTGAAATGGTAGAAGATTTAATTAATGGATGAATATAAACATCAACTACTAATTGTTTGCTTCTTAATGAATTAAAAGTATCACCACTATAATTTATAGTAACTGGCAAAATATTTAATAAAGATTTTTTAGCTAAACTAAAAGGTGCTTTTTTAAATTCTTGCATATTTCCATCTTTACTTCTTGTTCCTTCTGGGAAAACAACACCATATGTTTTATTATCTTTAACAAATTTTCCAAAATTTTCTAATGTTTTTACAGATTCTTTAATTTTTGTTCTATCAATAAAAAAAGTATCAATTAAACTAAGAATATTTTTAATAGTTCTTTTTCTTTGTAATTCAGTTTTTGCTAAAAATGTAAGAATTTTTTTAGGTTCATCTTTTGACTCTAAATTAGCTTGTAAAGCATTAAATAAAATAAAAGCATCAGCATTGGAAAGGTGATTGGCCATTATTAAGCTGGATGACTTAGGTATAGCTTCTGGGTTAATGACATTTACTTTAACATTGTAAATTTTTAAAATTTTAGAAGAGTATTTTAAAATAAGATTATTTCTTGCTTGTGCATTTAATTCTAATTTATTTTTACGATACTTTTTAGCTAATTTTCTAAGTTTGTTTAATCTAAATAATCAAATTGGTGAAAGTAAAATTAATTTAATTCTTGGTAACATTTTAATTCTCCTTTTTTAGTGCAATAGCAGTTAATAAATTTTCTTCACACGATGTTGAAATAACAAAATTTTTATATATGTATTTGCCTTTAGTTTTTTTAATATTAATTTTTTTAAAACTATATTCAAGATTGTCTGCTTTAAAAATAGCCTCTTTTATAGCTCATCTTACAGCTAAAAATTTAATTTTGTTTTCTTCATTTTGATATATTAAAAATTCTTCTTCTGAAAGAAATCTTTTAATTGTTTTTAAACTAATATTTCTAAATCTTGCAATATTAGTTATATCTATTCCTAACATAATATTAAAGAATTATACTTGACTTAATATTTTTTATTTTTAAAAAAAAATATTTTTTTCTATTTTTGTTTTTTTTTTATTTGAAAAAAGTGTTTTTTTCTATTTTATTTTATGTTAACAAAAAATAGAGGTATGTTACTTGAAACACTTATTAACAAAACAATTAAATTTTATGAAGAAAACAATATTGCTATTTTTCATAAAAAAAATCTAGATATTACATTTAAAAAAATAAATAAAAATTTAGAATTAAAAAATGGGGTAATTTCTAAAAAAAGCACAGTAGACTACTATGGAGTTTTTAATGGAAAATTTGTCTGTTTCGAAGCTAAAAGTACAAATGATAATTTTTTATCTTGAAGCAATATTAAAGAACACCAATTAAATTATTTGAAAAAAATTCATAAACATCAGGGTCTTGCTTTTTTTATAATTTTACTTAAAAATATAGATAAATTTTTCTTACTTTTTGCAAATGAAGTAAATTACAAAAAAGAAAAAATAAATTTAGATTTTTTAAAAAATAAAGGTTTTGAATTAGATATAACATACCCAGGAATTATAGATTTTATTGAGATTTTGAAATAAAAAATAAAAAAAAATGCATAAAAAAACACATTTTTTCAAATGTGTTTATAAAAATTGTTGTTAATTGTTATTTTTTAAAGCCACAGCTTCTTTTAATGTTTTAGAAGGTTTAAATTTCGGAACTCTTTGTTCTGGTACTTGAAAAACTTCTTTAGTTTTTCAGTATGTTGTTTCCCTTGCTTTTTTCCTTATAGAAACAAACATTCCAAAACCACTAATATTAATTTTTTCATCATTACTTATTTTTTTAGTAACTATTTTAATGAAAGATTCTAGAAATTCTTCAACATTTTTTTGTGTTTGGTTTGTTTTTGTTGCTATTTCTAAAATTAATTCTTTTTTAGTCATAATCATCCTAACTATTTATTTTTATTTTTTAAAATTAATTTTATCGGCGTCCCTCTAAAATTGAAATATTCTCTAATTTTATTCTCTATGTGTCTTAAATAAGAAAAGTGGGCATATTCTTTATTATTTACAAACATTATAAAAGTCGGAATTCTTCCTTCAACTTGTTTAATAAAAGAAATTTCTAATCTTTTACCTTTAAATGAAGGGGCAGGTTGAATCATTTGAATTTCTATAATGGCTTCATTTAATAAATTAGTTGAAATTTTTCTTTCTAAATTATTTTTTACTTCAATTATTGTTTTTCTTAATTTTTCAATTCTTTGTTGGTAAAGTGAAGAAATAAAAACAATCGGCGCTCAATCAAGAAATTTATATTTTTTTCTTATGTCTTTTTCAAATTCATGCATTGTTTGTGTTTCTTTTTTAATTAAATCTCACTTATTAATAACAATAATGATAGGTTTTTGTAATTCAAAAGCATACCCAGCAAGTCTTAAATCAAAATGGCTTAACTCTGTTGTTGCATCAATAACCACTAATGAAAGGTTGGATTCTTCCAACGATAACATCGCTCTCATTAGGGCATAATGCTCAACAGATTCAATCAATTTTGACTTCTTTGTTATACCTGCCGTATCTATGATATCAAATTTTTGATTTTCTATTAATATTTTTGATACAACAGAATCTCTTGTTGTTCCAGGAATTGATGAAACAATTGATCTTTTTTCATTTAAGAGTGTGTTTAAAAGCGAAGATTTTCCAGCATTAGGTCTTCCAATAATTGATAATTTAAAGGCATTTTTTTCTTTTTGGACATCAAAATCAAGATATTGCACAACTTCATCTAACAAATCACCTAAACCTTCACTATGCATTGCTGAAATAGAAAAATATTTTTTAAAGCCTAATGAATAAATTGATGTATCAATGTTTTTATTGTTTTCCAATTTGTTACAACAAACAACAATTTTTTTACCACTTTTTCTTAATAAGTTAGCAACAAAAAAATCATCTTTATCAATTTCTTGATTTCCATTCAACATAAAAATAATAACTTTTGCTTCTTCAATTGCAATTTGAGTTTGAAGTCTTATTTGTTCTTGGAAAGGTTTATTTTCAATTTCTATACCACCTGTGTCAATGATTTTTATTTTTTTACCAACTCAATCAATATCATGATAAAGTCTATCTCTAGTTATACCTGGTGAATCATGAATAATTGAAATTCTTTTTCCAACTAATTTATTAAAAAGCGTAGATTTGCCTACATTAGGTTTACCCACTATTGCCACTAAATTTTTATTTGACATTTATTTTTTCCTCAATTAAATTAGAAATAAACTCAATCACTTCTGACATTGTCATATTTGTTGAGTCCACTAAAATAGAATCTTCTGTTTGATGTAAAGGATCAATTTTTCTATTTTCATCAAGAAAATCACGTTGTTTTATAGCTTCAAGAACTTTTTCATAATCTTCTGAAATGTTTAATTCTTTATTTTGTTTAACCCTTCTTTTAGCTCTTATTTCTGGTGATGCCCATAAAAAGATCTTCAATTCAGCATGAGGTAAAATTGAGAATGTGGTATCTCTCCCCTCCATAATAAAACCTTTTTCTTTTTTAGAATACATTTGTAAAAAATCAACAATTTGTTTTCTTATTTCTTTATGTGTACCAATAATACTTGCACCGCGTGAAATAAAATCATTTCTTAACCTAGTTGAATAATCAAATCCATTTAACAAAATAGTTCCATCTTTTTCAAGTGTTATATATTCCATTTTTCATTGTTTTAAAACAGTATCTTTATCTTTTAAAATATTTAAATCATTTCCATATTTTAAATAAAAATAAAAAGCTATTGTTCGATAAAAAGTTCCGGTATTTACAAAAGTTAAATTATATTTTTTTGCGATTTCACTTGAAATCGAGGATTTACCAGCTCCTGATGGGCCATCGATTGCAACATTAATTTTTGTCATTTCGCCCCTTTGTATGGTTTTGAATTTTTATTTTGTTTAATCTATCTTTTTCATTTTGTAAAAAATCAAATTCTAAATTTATATTTTCTAAAAATGAAAAATCACTAAAGAAATTATTTTCTAAATTTTGAATTTTTAGTTTTAAATTATCAATTTTTCAATTTTTATAATTAAAATTATTTTTAACATCATTATGAGAAAAAATATTTTTAATTTCTTCATTATTTAAAATATTTTCATAGTCAAAACTTTTGATTGTTTTATTCAATTTAGAAATTTTATCTTTTATATTTTTATTATTATTGAAAAAAGCTAAATAAAAAAATGAAAATCCATATATTGATTCTCTATATTTTTTTCATTTTTTTATTCTAGTGATTTTTGTTCTTTCCATAATATATTTAATTATTATATATTAAATTACTTTTTTATTCAGTAAAAAGTTCATCATGCACTAAACCTTTTATTCTTGTTATCAATCTTTTTATAAAATTAGCATCAATCTTCGGAGATTTATAAACATTCAATAATTCATCTTGAGGAAAATTAGATGAAAAATATGTAGGTTTTTTTAATTTATTTCTATAATTTAAAATAGGAAATAAAAAAGTATTTAAAAATCAAAAATTAGGGGTTTCAGAACCAATATCATCTAAAAACAAAACATCTACTTCTTTTATTTTGTCACTAATAGATTGAATTGTAGTTGTTTTGTTGTTGAATAAGTCAAAAACATATGCATATAAATCAGGCAAGTTTAAAAAAGCGATTGTTTCATTATTTTCTCTAGCTCTTTCAATAGCGATAGCTTCTAATGAAGAGGTTTTACCTTTGCCTGATTGACCACAAAGATAAAAAGGAACTCTATAAGCATTTTTATCACTTAAAAGTTCCACAACAGAAACATTATATTTTTGTTTTAATAATTTTTCTTTTGTGTTTTGATAGTTTATATCTGTAATTTCAGTAAGTCAAAATCTATTTTTATATGATTGTTTTTTGAATTCATTACTTAAAAAATAAACTTTTTTTAATTTTTTATTTTCATCTCTTTTCAAAGTTATAAAATAATTTGAATTAGGATTGAGCATTTGAATAAAAGTTGCTATATTATTTTGGATTTCTAAAAGAGTAATATTTTCGTCAATAATTATCTTTTTTATTTTTTCATTTTGATAAATTTTTTTAATAAGATTTTGTTTTTCTTCATCAATATTAAATTCTGATTGCCCTAAAAATAAATTTAAATCATTATTTTTCATCAATCAAGCCTTTAAAATTGTTATTTAAAATTTTTCTTTTTTTATTAGTGTTATCAAAAGATAAATCAATATTAGAATTATCTTGTGGAGAAATAAAATCATTTAAAATATTAACTTGTTTTTGTTGTTTTTTATATTCTAATACTTCTCTTAATTCAGACTTAATTTCATCAGGTAAAATAACTTTTTTGTCAATTAAATCTTTTGCTATTTTTTTAAAATAAGCAAGAGAAATTGAAGAATTAGAGTTAGCTAAATAACAAAAATTTAAAATTGTGTTAATTGCTTCTTGAGATAAATCATTATTTTCCAAAAATAGATTGACACCTTTCACTAAAGAAGGTTTGGGATCTTTTTGTGTTAATTGTTTTAAAAAATCTTCTGTATTTAAAACATTTTTGTAGGAAAATGTTGATTTTTCTTCTTTTTGTTCAATAATAAATTCTTCTTTTTTTAAATCATATGGAAAAATCTCATAAAATTTTTTGCTTATATTTTTAAAACGATCTTTTGAAATAAATTCTTTTTTATATCTGTTTATTAATTCTTCAAAATCAGCTTCAGAAATTTTTTCTTGAATTTTAGATTTAAGTAAGCTATTACCCAACAAATCTGAAATATCTAATGGTTTTTGGAGTAAAAATAAATATTCATCTTTATCTTCATTATAATAAGTTTGAAATAATGAAATAGCCTCAAGGACATTTCTAGTCTCTTCTCATTCATTTTGTTTAATATTTAATTTATTTAAAAAAGCATCTAAATCCAAGTTAAAAATTTGAAAATACCCTTTTTTAAATCTTTTATATAAATTTAAATATATAGCATAACCTATAGTGCCTATTATTGGTAAATAAAAGTCATTAATTATTTCTAAATCTAAACTAGATATTTCTCTTGTAACTTCAATTTTAACCCTTGACATAACCCACCTCTATTTTGTATTTAAAACTATGTGTCATAATTTTATTACAAGTCAAAAGCATTTTTAAAAAATGTTTCAAAAAAACCAGTTTTATTAATATCTTCCCACAAAATATTAACAGTTTTTTTGCCTACATTTCCAATATTTAATGAGTTATTTATATTTTTAACTAATTTATCAACATTCTTATTTTGAATGTTTTGTTGTCTTTGTTTTTCAGGTGTTACTAAGACATATATTTTAGTAAAATATTTACTGAAATCAATATTTTTACCTTGGATATTTGCTATTTCAACAAAATCATATGTATTTTGAATTAAATGTTGTTCTAAAATGGGATAAACTAATTTTTCAATAATATTAATATTATCAGGTTTTTCAACAATAAATTCTCGAAGTTTATCTTTTAAAACATGTTTTTCATTAACAAAATCATTTCCTAATGTTTCTTTTATTTTTAAATAACACAAGTTATTTTTTTGGTAACATTTTGTAATAAATTCATCGCAATTCAAAACTTTGTAACCATAACTTGCAATTTTTTTTAAAAATGTGGTTTTTCCAGAACCATATTTACCTGTTATTGCTATCATCAATGAATTTCCTTATTCTAAATATCAATTTTTTTAAATTTAAATAAGATAAAATTTTTTGAGCATCATCAGAAAAAGAAATATTTAATTTAATAGAGTTTAAATTATGTTTACTAGGTGCATTAAACAATAATTCAGTTATTTTTTTACATAAATATGCATTTTTTTTTGATTCAATAAATTTATTTTGGATGGAAGCACTTAATTTGTCAAGAGAAGCATAAATATTGTCAAGTGTTTGATATTGCAAAAGTAATTTTTTCGCTGTTATTTCTCCAATACCTACAACACCTTTTAAATTATCTGAATTATCTCCAGCAATAGCCTTAAAATCCACTATTTGTGTAGGTTTTAAATTTTCTAATTTTTCAAAATTTTCAATATTTTTTAACAAAAAATTATTTTTAACTTTACATAAAATCGAAACATTTTCAGAAACCAACTGCAAAAGATCTTTATCATCAGATCAAACTATAATTTCATTATTATCTTTTAATTTATTGCTAAATGTTGCTATTAAATCATCAGCTTCAAAATGTGGTATATTTTCATAAACAATTTGAAGTTTTTTTAATATTTTTTTAATTCAATCAAATTGAATTAATAATTCTTCAGGTGGTGATTTTCTATTAGCTTTATAATCACTATTTAAATTATGTCTATATGTTTTTTCTTTTGAATCAAAAGCTAAATAAATGTGGGTAGGATTCATGATCTCTATTACATTAAATAATGAATAAAAAAAAGTATTAATTGCATATGTTGGTATTCCACTATCAGATTTCATCAAAGTGTATTTAGTTCCAGAACTAGCATAAAAAGACTTAAATAAAAGTAAATTTGCATCTATTAATAAAATTCTATTTTTCATAAATTTCCTTTATTAATTTATAAATTGAATAACCTCTTGTGTTTTTTAATATTTCAAATTCATAAATTTTATTTATTTTAATCTTGTTTTCTATATTTTTTCAATAACTACTAAAAATAAATGCTGAAATTTGCTTTGAACTATCTGATAATTCTATTTTTGCCATCAATTGGTGTTTTTTATCATAAAATGGTGAAATTTTTAGTACTTGTAAAGGCAAAACATATTTATTGCCTTGTCTCATATCAGCTAATCTTATTTCGCCTTCAAATGATTTTTTAGCTGCTTTTGTAAAAATAATTCCTAAATAATTTAATTCATTTTTTTGTATTTCTTCTATATCATCTTTATTTTCAAAACCATCAATTTTTTCAGCAAAATTATCTACAATTTCTTTTATTAAACTATTATTTTTATCAAAATCATAAATATTATTTTCAACATTAAAAGCATTAAAAATGGATTTAATTTTTTGTTGACTACCAAATTCACGCAATGCATTTGATTCAATTAAAATTTTAATTATTGATTTGCTAATTTTATTTTCATTCATACGAATTAAAAAGTCTATCAAATCATCAAAAGGTTTTTCACTTCTAATTTTTAAAAGTTTTTGAGTTGCTACATTACCTAAACCTTTAATCATAATTAAAGGTAAATAAATTTTATTATCTTCAATAATCGGTAAATCAGAAATAGAATCAAAAACATTTATAGAGGGAGGTAAAATTTCAATATTGTATTCATTTGCTTCAGCTACATATTTTTTAATTACATCATGAGAACCCCGAGCATTATTTATCAAGGAACTGAAAAAAAATAAAGGATATTTAGTTTTTAAATATGCCATTTTATATGCTAAAACAGCATAAGCAACAGCATGTGCTTTGTTAAAACCATATTCAGCAAAATATTCAATAGATTTAAATATTTTGGTAACAAGGTTTTCACTATAATTTTGTTTTATAGCATTATTTATAAATTGTGTTTTCAACTTATGCATATTGTTATAATCTTTTTTAGAGATAGCTTTTCTAAAAATATCAGCCTCAGCAAAAGATAAATTAGCTATTTTTTGACAAATTTCCATAATTTGTTCTTGATAAACAATTATTCCATATGTAGATGATAAAATATCATCATAAACTTTTGAAATTTTAGGTATAAAAGCACCTTGTTTTCTTTTAACATATTCAGAAATATTTTCCATAGGTCCTGGCCTAAAAAGCGAAATCACACTAGCTAAGTCGTCGAGTGAACTAATACCTACTTTTTTTAATGTATTTTTCATTCCTGGAGATTCTAATTGAAAAATACCTGTAGTTTGGCCTTTTGACAAAAGAATATTAGTTTGAACATCATACAATGGGATATCTTTAAACTCAAGTTTTAAATTGGTTGAGTTATTAATAAATTCTATAATTTCTTGAACAATTGATAAATTTTTTAAAGCCAAAATATCTATTTTTAGTAATCCAAAATCTTCAAGATACTCCATTGAAAATTGTGTCTCTAAATAGCCTTTATCATTTAAAATAGTAGGTACTATGTTTTCTATTTCTTCACTAGAAAGTACAATCCCAGCAGCATGAGTTCCAAATTGCCTTGGTAAACCTTCGATTTTTTTAGCCATTTGATAAATTTTTTGATATAAAGGATTTGAATCTATTTTTGCTTTAAATTTCGGACTATTTTCATATGTTTGTTTTAATGTGGTAGTATCATCAAACATCCTTTTAGTTAATTCATTTACTTCAGTAATAGGAACATTGTGAATTCTTGCAACATCTCGAATTGCCATTTTTGCACCTAAAGATTGAAAAGTAATAATAGAAGAAAAATTTTTAAAACCATATTTATCACTTAAATATTGCAATACTTCTTCTCTTCTGTTGTCTGCAATATCAATATCTATATCAGGCATAGTAATTCTTTCAGGATTTAAAAATCTTTCAAAATACAATCCATATTTCAATGGATTTACTTCAGTTATATTCAAAACAAAAGCAATTAATGAGCCTGATACACTCCCACGTCCTGGTCCAACTAAAATATTTTGTTCTTTGGATCACTTAATTAAATCTCAAATTATTAAAAAATAATCAGCAAATTTAAGATTTTTAATTATATTAAACTCATAATTAATTCTTTGTATTGAATCTTTGTATTTTTTTAGTTCAATTTCTTTTTCTTTTAATTTTTCAAATATTATTTTTTTTAAATATTGTTCAGAAGTTAAATTTTCATTATTTTTAAATTTTGGTAAAAAATTTGGTCTTTCAGGAAAAATAACATTAATTTGATTAATAATGTTATTTATTCTTTTTGAAACTATTTCAGAAACATTTTCATTTAAAGCAAAAGCTAAATATTTTTTAGTATTAAAATCTTTTTTAGAAATAGATTTTAATGTTTCAAGAGCATCATATTCATCTAATGTTAAAATTTTAGTTTCATTAACATAAATAGAATTTTCTACACTTTCATCATTTGTTGAAATATAAAAATTTTTATAATTTAACAGTTGATTGTTTTTTGCATAAATACCATAATCAGGATGATCTATTATAAAAATATTATCATTTTCAATTTCTAATAAACTAATTACATTGTTATTATTTTTTTTAGAAACTAGTTTAGCTAAAAATTGATAACCTTGATAATTTTTAGCTAATAAAATAAAACGATAATTTTCTACATCCAAATCAACTCCAATAATTGGTTTAATATTAAATTCTTTTGCTTTTTTTAAAAATTTTGGTAAAGCAAACATATTATTTCTATCTGTAATAACAATAGTTTTTATATTATTTTGCTTTGCATAATCAAATAATTTATCAATTTTTATAGTTGATTCTAAGAAACTGTATTCTGTATGAACATTTAAATTAACAATTTTTCCCATAGCACCTCTTTTTTAACAAAATTATTATATTTTAAAAAATGGAAAGTATAAAAAAATACTTTCCATCGGTCAATTTGAAATGGCGCGCCCGGAAGGAGTCGAACCCTCAACCTTTTGGGCCGTAACCAAACACTCTGTCCTATTGAGCTACGGACGCATATTGGAGGCACCAACCGGATTCGAACCGGTAATCAGGGTGTTGCAGACCCATGCCTTGGCCGTTTGGCTATGGTGCCATTTTTTTTAAATAATTATATTATAAACAAAAAAATGTTTAAATAAATTTCTTTATAATCTTTGCAATACCTGCATTACGCCTTTTAGGGCCTATTTCATCAGCAATTTTTTTCAATTTTTTTGATCCTGATTTTACAGCTATTAATTTTCCAACAATATTCTTTGTTGAAGAATCATTCATTGAATCACCAATGTGAATAGTATTTTTTAAATCTACATTTAAAATTTTAGCAATTTCTTTCGCAGCAATTCCTTTTGAACAATCTTTTCTTGTTATCTCTATAGCTCAATTTTTACCAACAATTTCAACTGAAACTTCATCTTTAAAATGTTTTTTAATTTCAGAAAAAATTTTATTAATTTTTTTTTGACTTTTGTGAATTAATAAAATTTTATTAGTCTCATAAGGTTTAAAATCTGTGTATTTTTTAGCTTTAAATGAACTAAAAATAGAAAAAAAACGATTCCAAAAAAATGGACCATAAATAAAAAAAGAAGAGTTAGCCACAATAGATGCTTTAAATTGTTTAGCTATTTGAAAAATAGAATCAACAACTGATGAAGAAATCTTTTTATCTTTAATTTTATGAAAATTTTTATCATAAATTAAAGATCCATTTTGGCAAACAAGAAAACTTGCATTAACTGATTCAGCAATTTTTCTAACATGTCATGTAAAAGAACGACCAGTTGAAATAACAACTTTTCCAATTTTGGAAAAATTGCAAACAGCTTCTTGATTATTTTTACTAATTTTAGCTCACTGTCCAACACCAGTGTCTAATAAAGTACCATCTAAATCTAAAAACAAAACATCTATTTTATTCATTTATTAAAAAATTATATAATAATTTATCAAAAAATAATATTTTTTTATTTTATTATAATGTTTTTTATATATAATAATGTTTGTATATGAATAGTATGCGTAGAAAGAAGAAAAAAATAAATGTTTCCATTTACAAAAAATCAATTTAATGATAACTTATATGCGGCCATTTCTTTAAATTTAATTATTTATATTTTTATTTTATTAACATTTCCTGCTTTATTAGCTTTGATTGTTGCTTTTGTAAAACCAAAAATTAAAAAAACCACTAATATTTATTTATATGCTTTTAGCTCAGGAATTTTATTAATGATTGCAACAACAGGTTTACTTAAAGAAGCTTTTGAAGAGAGTGAAAAATTTGCACATACATTTTTAGAGTTAAGAAATATTGACCCACATGCTAACCCAGTATATGAACAACTTATTCAAGCTGGGCTTGTTACAGGTGGTAGTGTTTTAGGTGTGGCAGTATTTTTTGCAATTAGATATTTATTTGTGAAGCGTTTTCAAATTGAAAAACACAAAAATCACGAAGAACATGGGCATCATGATCATATTTTTAATTTTAATGATATTGACAATCCTAAAGCAGCTTGATTAGCTATTTTACTTTTGCTTTCTCATAGAACAATTGATGGTTTTATTTTAGGGGCTACAGTAGCAAGGATGTCAGAAGGTAAAGAATTAAATTATGGATTAGTTATTACTTTTAATATTCATATTGCTATAGAGATTTTGATTGTTCACTATAGACAAATACAATATGGACAAACTATTAAAAAAACAGTTATTTATAATATTTTAACAATAGCTTTAATTATTCCTATTATGATTGTTGGTTCTTTTTTAAATAAATTTTTAAGAGAAACAGGATGAATTTTACCTTTTGTTAATTCATTTGGTGGGTCTATTTTAGCTTTTGCAGTTATCATAGAATTAGTTCCAGAGTTTATCCATTTAAGAAATAGCGAACAAAAAGAATGATATTTAGCTTTATTATTTTTTGGTATAGGAATACTCTTGACTTTAATGCTTTTAGCTTTCCATACACATGATGATGTGGATATGACACATAAAATCAATGAAATAGCTGGGAATGCTGTGGTTGTTCCGCCTGCGCTTGAACCTTGTCCTATTGGTATGCATAGACATGGTACAGGACCTTGTCATTAAAAATTAAACTTCTTTACTGAAGTTTTTTTTATGCACAAAATTTAAATTTACATCACTTATTAATTCCAAATTAGTTTTTTTTATAAGTTTTATTCTATATTTGCCAGAAAATTTTGCTTTAAAATTAATTTCTTCATAATTTTTAGTTATTGAATCTGAAATATCAACCTGCTTTCATGTATTATCTAGATATTCAAGAACTAAATCTATATTATTTGACTCTTTTTGTTTTTGAAAAAAATTATAATTTGTATTTTTAAAAAAATTTATATGTTTTTCGAGCAAAATAAGTGGAATCAATGGTGAAATAAATGCTTCTGATGCTATCAATAAACTTTCATTAATAATTTCTGCTTTTGTTAAAGGATTTGTATTAAAATCTATAAAATTTAAATTTCAAATTGCATTTACATTTAAGTTATCACCACTATTTAAAAAAAATTCTTTTTCTAATAAAACATTGTTTTCTTTTTTGTGATCAATTTTTAAATTAATAAATCCAGAATTTTTAAATATATTTCAAGATTCTTCATAATCTAAAATACCAGAACCAATTTTTATATACTTATTGTTAAAATTTTTCTCACTAAAAAAAGCATGTTTTTTAGTTCCTAATAAAAAAGAATTAAGAATTTTAAAATTTTTATTTATTACTTGATCATTTTCTCCATATACTAAAAAATCAAAAAAAGAAGTGATAAAAAATATTGAAGCATAAATTTTAGGTTCTAATGAGTTATCTATTTTATCATCTATAACATCTTTAATATAAACAACTATATCTGGAGAGTTTTTTTGAAAAAAATTCCTATATTTATTTTGTTTATTTAATACAACTTTAGTTGTTTTTATTTTGTTTTCATTATTTAGTATTTTTGATGTATCTAAAGGTGATATAGTGAAAAAATTTGCAAAATTATTTAATAATGTTTCTTCCTCGGATCAAGGTGCAAAATTAATTATATTATTTTTTATTGTTAATTCATTTAAAAGCGAAAGGCATAGAAGTGCTTCATTAATATTTTTAGAATTTGGAATATCATTATAAATATGAAAAATATATTGTATATTTTGTTCTTTAATTTTTAAAATTTGGTTTCCATATTCCACTACATTATTAAAAGGTAAAAAAATTATTTCAATTTTTTCATTTAAAAAATTAAAAAGTTTTTTTAAAAAAATTATTTTTTCATTAATTATATGTTCACTTTGATCTGGGTATTTGGTTTTATCATAAAAAATAGCTAATTTTTCTGTTTTAACATTAATTTTGGTTTTTTTAATGTTTATAAAATTTATTGCACTTTTAAACTTGTCATAATTTATTATTTGTGTTTTTACATTATCTTGTGTTTGCGCACTAGATCCTACAAATAAAAACAAAAAAAACACAAATAAAAGAAGCGAATTTTTTAACATTTTTTTTATCATATTTTTAAATATAAAAAATATAATTTTATTTTTAAAAAAAGTAAAAAAATAGGAAAAATATTTTTGTTTTTTAATTTAATATTGAAATAATATATTTTTTCAATTAATTCAATGTGGTTAAATTCAAAAATTTATTAATTTATTTTTGCTTTTGAAGCAATTAAAGATTTAAAACATTTTTGGATGAAATAAATTTTGATAAATATATTAATTATGTTCAATATTTACGAACCCACTAAAGATGGCATTGATATTGTCTTGGTTGTAGATATGCTTTTAACAGGTTATGATTCATCTAAAACTAATACCCTTTATAAAAATAAGCAATTATTTAATCACAATTTAATTCAAGTTTTTTCAAGAACTAATAGAATTTATAAAAAAATAAACTTCATGGTTTAATAATTAATTTTTCTGTTTCAAAAAACAAAATTGATGATGCTTTTATAACTTATGCAGAAAGTGATAAAAACGATCTTGTTAACATTATGTATAGTGAGGCATATGATATTTAAAAAATCTTTTATAATATAAAAGAGAGGAAGGGGTTGGAGATTTGAAATTATCAGGTAAATTATGAAATCTTTTAAATACTCAAAAACAAAACTTATTAGATGAAGATCAATCAACTATCCCTGACAATAACTTAAAAAATCTTTATTCTTTAGTTTAGAGAATGGGTCAGGTAAATATAGAATACCTGCGTATTTAAAGAATAAGATACAAGAAGATTTTAATAAAAATAAAGCATTACGTGGAGCAAAAAAAGTAATGGATTCATATGAAGGACATGAAGAAAGCTCTTTTTATATAAAAAGTCATCCTGACAATATATCTCAAAAATTGTGAGAAGCTTTAATAATAACAAAACAAGAGTCAGTGTTATATGTAGACAATAATTTTAATGTTCTTTATGATATATAGAACCAAATCTTAAACCTAAATATTCAAAAGATTCTTGAGGCTTTTTGAGAAAATGAGGTAAAACAAAACCTACAAAGTTAGATTGATCTCATATTGATGGTATCTATTATATTATTACAAAAACAAAAGATGAACCACTTATTAAAGATAGTAAAGGAGAAAATACAATGAAAGCATTAAAATGATTTGGAGATAAAAATAAAAATAGAGTTTGAAATGATTCATTAACTAATCGTTCTTTTAGAGATATTCTTGATTCAAGAAAGAAAATAACTTGAGATAGTGAAACTAATCTTACTAAACAAGATTTAGAAGAATTGAAATTATGAGTTTCTGAAGAACTTTATGATAAAATTTTATTTTTAATTAATCGTAACAATTCTTCTGTTGAAAAAAATGAAGAAAAATCTTTTGAAAAAAATTTAACTAAAATTGAAAAATAATAAAACTCAAAAATTAGATTTAATTAAAATAGTCAAAAACCCAATAGTAAAAATTGTTAAAAATAGTTTTTACTATTGGGTTTTGGTTATAAAAGTTTTTAATTGTTAAAATTATCTATTTTTGCTTTTGAATATGACAATTTCTGCATCTTGCCTCATATTCATCAACATCTCCCAAAACTTTTAAAGCATTACTTTTTGTTTTTCTAAAAGTGGTAGATGCTGCTTTTTTACATTGTAAACAAATTGCTTGTAATTTTGTAATATGTTCTGCGATAGCTAAAATTTGGGGCATAATCCCAAAAGGTCTTCTTAGATAATCCATATCCAGCCCACTTACAATAATTCTTATTCCCTGATCTGCTTTTTCATTAATAAAATTAACAAGATCTTTTTGAAAAAATTGCGCTTCGTCAATGGCGATTGCTTGATGTATTCTAGGATTAAACAATTTTTTAATCTCTTCAATATTTGAAGCGCTCTTTGCTTTCACTTTTGCACCTGTTCTTGAAATAATTTCTTCATCTGAGAATCTTTTATCAAATTTATGTTTTATAACTAAAGTTTCAATATTTGCGTATTTTAAAATTCTTATTCTTTTTAACAATTCATCTGATTTACCTGAAAACATTGGACCTGTAATTACTTCAATCATACCTTTGTAAAATTTTTTATACATTTTTCCTCCATTTTATTAACAATAATTTTTATATTATAATGCTATAATTGAAACAAAAAAACTTTTTTTTGGTAAAATTTTTATAGTTTAATTTAATTAATAATAAATTAAAAATTTATTTTCAAAATAAGAGGTAATAATTATGTCAAAAAAAGAAAGTTGAAAAAAGAAAATTGCTAGACTAAATTCAAAGATAGAAAAAAAAGATAAAAAGAAAAAAGAATTAACTCCTCAACAAATCAAAAGAAGAAAAATTATTAAAATTATACTTGGTCTCTTGGTTTTCTCTGCTGTACTTGGAGCAGGTATTGGTGTACCTTTAGGTGTTATCAACACTAAAAAAACTATTCAAAGCACAAGACAGAAAGAAGATGTTATTGCAAAAATTAATAATAATAAAATTAACATGAATGAAATACTTGGTGTTTTAAACAATAACACAAAAATTGAAAATGATGAATTCAAAAAAGTTGAAAAAGAATTAATAAATTATTTGTATTCACAAGAATTAGAAGGACAAAAATTATTTAAAAAAGCATGAGATAAATCATATGTTAAAGATAAAACAAGCAGCAATGATACCTACAAAGTAACATTAACAAGTTATGAAGATGTAAAGGCTAAAAAACAAAATATTGTTAATGATCACAAATTACAATATCAAAAAACTTTTGGTTATGACAATTGAGAAACTGAATTTAACAAATTTTTAGCAACAGATCCTAAATTTAACAAAGCATCTACTATTGATGAAGCTGTAGAATTTTTAGTTCAAGAAGAAATTAAAGGTCATGCATTAGCTAGGTTTCAACCATTAATTAAAAGAGCTTTTAAACTAAAAGATGTTAAATACAGAGTTTTAAGTGAAGATATCAAAGATGAAAAAGACAATATAATTTACAAAAAAGGCGATAGATTATTTAAAGATATTATTGTTCTTGAAGACACAAATGATTCATCATCAATAGTGAATGCTAAAGCTGCAACAGAATTATCAAAAACTGATAAAGAAAAAACTGCAAAAGAACAAGAAAATATTTTGAACGAATCTTACATAAGTGCTTTTATGACAAATTCTTATGTCAAAAAATACATGAATGGTTTTAATTTAATTAATGAATTTTATTTTGAGGATCAAGCTATTTTTAAAAATAAATTTGAAATTTTTGACATTTCGCAAATTGTTTTAAATATAGTCCCTGATTCTACAAATATAAATAAAAATTGAAAAATCTCACAAGATACCTTAAAAGAGCTTTTGGGTTATTCAATAACAAAACTTGATGAAAAAAATAAAGTCCTTGAAGCTAAAAGTATTTTTAATTTATTAGAAAATTTCCAAGGTGCTATATCTAAAGATAAAACCTTAAATTCTAATGACAAAATTTTGTTAGGTGCTATTAATAAAGATGCAAACAAAAAAAATGTTACAAATTTAGGTCAACAGGAGTTTAAAAATTTATTTCAGTTTTTTGAGCAAGACATACCTTTTGCAACTACTTTTTTAGATGATTTATTTAAAATTCAAAAAAAAGAGAATGTTTTCAGTAAGGATATTTTAGAAAAAATTAAAAAAGACATTTTTGAAAAACATGGGAAAGAAAACTTAATAGTAAATGAAGCTGATTTGGTAGGAAAAGATCCTAATGAAATAGAAGGAATAAATGAATTAATTTTTGAATTTATAAATTCGTTAACAAATGAAAATATGGAAGAAATTGGCAAAATATTTAAAGAAGCTTTTCTAAATCCTAAAGATAAAAAAATGAATATGCTTTTTAAAATAAATGATGTAAATAATTTATACATGACATACAATTCTAGAGGTTTAATATTATTTAACAAAAAAAGTATTTCTAAAATAGATGATTTGAAAAAAATTATTTTAGATGATTTATTAATTGATGCAAATTCAAAATTTAATAAGACAAATGAAGCACGTATAAATATTTCTAATTTATTCAAAGAATTAGAACAAAATAAATTAATTATAAAAAAATTAATTAATGAGCCAGAATTTAAAAATGTTATTTTAGATAAATTGCAAGTTAATAAAACACAAGAACAAAAAACTAAATATATTGAAGCATTAGAAAATAATGTAAATAAATTTGCTAGCGGATATTATGTTTTAAAAGCTATTGAAATTGCTGAAAAAGTTAATAAACACTTTGAAGAAATAAAGAAAAATAATTCTAGCTCTGATCTTATCTTTGACGCAACAAACAAAGAATGAAAATTTGAAAACAAACAAGACCAAAATGATATTGATGCAATTTTTGAAAGTGTATTAAAAAAACTAAAAGTAAAATAAAAGGGGATAACATGAAAAAAAATAAAAAAATTTATACTTATTTAAGTTTTGGTTTGTTGTTCACTCCATTTATTGCTAATTCATGTGGTGAAGTTGTAACTTCAATAGATAGACAAAAAGAAAATCAAGATTTAAAATCAACAGAAGTTAAAAACTATTTAGAAAACAAAACTGTTGAATTAATTTTAAAAGATTATTGATATGGTAAAGATGTTGACTTAGAAAAAGAAATTGAGAAAAGCGAAAGTTCATATTTTAAAGATGCTTGAAAAGCTTTTGATTTTTATCAAAAATATAATTTAAAAAAGAATCCATATTATTCTTGAAACATAATTTCAGAGTTAAATAAAAATAACGCTCTAAGTAATGATGATTATATTAAACTTATAAATAATATTAAAAGCCCAGAAAAATTATTTTCTCAAGAAGATTTTAGATTATTGTTTAAATTGAATAATAGTAATATTAAATATGATATTAATAAAATGTTATTAAATTTAAATTATTTATCTAAAATGAAAAAAGAAAATATAGAAAAATCTAAGAAATATAAAAATGTTTTTGATACTACAAACAACAATAATTCTAAAAATAAAAATATTTATGAAAATATTAGTTTAACTTCTAATGATTTCTTCTTAATTTCTTTACTTTTAAACAAAGAAGTAGCTCAAGTTTGAAATTTTGAATCAGATGAACAAAACAAAGCTAAAACTTTAAGAAATATAAAAATTTATGGCGAAACAAGTGAAAAAGATTTTAATAATTTTTTAAGTCCTAAAACACAAAATTTAGAAATAACAAAATTAGCAAAAGATTTTGAACTTTTTGAAATTAATGATTCAATTGAATTAAAAAATTTGTATGGTTATAAAGGTATTTTATACAATCAAAATAATTTACGAAAATATGATTTTTCTTATTCTTTAAATGATTTAATGCGTTTACCTGAAATAAAAAGTGGTTTTTTAAATAATGAAGAAAAATTAATTTTATCAAAAAACAATTTAATAAATGCTTTAAAATGAAAAGGCAAAAAAGAATTGAGTGTTCAAATAAAAGAAAATTTTGATAAAAATAAAGATAGTTCAGTCATAACTAAAAATGATTTAGAAATTATTAAACCAAAAGATGTTGATGGTGTTAAATATGAAATTCATAGAATTTTGACCAAAGATAAAAATGACAAAAATATTGATGTATTAATCAAAATGACTTTAGATTCTAATGATTCAAAAAATTTAGACTCTAGATATTATTGAGTAAATAATTTAAGCTGAGATAGTACAAAAATTAATAAATCTATCCAAATACCAGAAGAAGGAAAAGAGTTAACACAATATCCTGACTTTATTAGTTATTGAGATTCAGAACAAGACAAATTATTTGCATCATATGTTTTACCAATAGTTCCACTTTACAATAATAATATTCTTGAAAATAATAAAAATAAAATTTACTTTTCTTTAAATTCAACTCCATGAGAAAGCGAAGAAAACAAAATTAAATTAATACATTCTTTATATTTAGCTGATGAAAATTCATTATTTAATGAGGCTTTAAGTTTTTTTGAAGATGAAGGTTATAAAATAGAATACATTGATGATATATTCACACCAACAGAAGACAATAAAGATAATAAAAAGGAAAATTAGAAAAAAATGGATAAATTATTTTTGAAAATAATTAACAAAGAATTGCCAGCTGAAATCATTTATGAAGATGAAAAAATTATTGCTTTTTTAGATAAATTTCCTGTAACTAATGGTCATTTTTTAGTCGTTCCTAAAAATTATTCTAGAAATTTAATAACAATATCTGATGATGATTTAAGTTATTTAATGATTAAAGCAAGAGAGTTAGCATTAATACAAATTAAAAAGTTAAATGTTAAAGGTTTTAGGTTGATAGTAAATAATGAGCCTGAGTCAAAACAAGTTGTTTTCCACACTCATGTTCATATAATTCCTAGTGAGCACTAAAATATAAACAACAAAAAAACAGTAGTATTGAATGATATTACTGTTTTTTTGGTTTATTTAGAAGTTTTTGTAATTCAAATTCTCAGTTCATTTAAAATAGGCATAGGTAATTTTGAATTAATTTGTTTGATTAGTGAAATAATGTTTTGTGCTGATTTTTTTCTAGTGTTGATAAAGATTTTATTGTCTATTGCTTGATATTCTTCAAAAATTGGTCTGTCTGATATAAAAGACAATTCTAAATTTAAAATATTTTCTTTCATAAATGAATATATTTTATTTACAATACACAAAAATAAGTTAGCTCAGCTATTTATTTGCATTTCATTATTTAAAAGTGAAATTTTATATGGTTTACTAAATGTCACATCCCCTAGTTCATAAAGTAAAAAAGAATTTTGTTTTTCAATTATTAAATTTTGTTTTTCTGGATAAAGCAATATTTTCTCTTCTTTTCCAGTTATATAATTCAAATTATTTTTTAAATTTTCACTAACTTTTTTTGCTAAATATTTGTTTCTTTCTTGAATTTCATTCTCACTAAATGTTTTTTGTTCTAGTATGTATTTATTTGTTTCAAAAAAAGTAGATTCACTTATAAATTCTTGCTTTTCGTCGAAAGTCATTTTTTTTATGTTATTTTTTATTTTTAAAGAAGCTATAATTTCTAAAATCATTCAGTTTCCTAACAAACCATAGTTATTATTGTTGATAATTTGTTCATAATAGTTGTGATTCTTTTTTTTATCAAAGAAAAAAATAGGTTCTACAAAAAATGATATGTCTTTTTCTTGAAAATATAAATTTATATTACTTTCTGCTCACTCTGAAAAACCTTTTTCTGCTATTAATAAAAGTGATAAACCTCACGTTGTTTTGTTTTTATCATTAATTTTTTGGTGGTTTAACAAAGCATTTTCTACTTCTGCAAATGATGGCATTTTGTATGTAGATAATTTTTCTTGTTTTTCCATTTCTTTAACTAAACAAGGCAAATAGTTATCATCATTTATTATTGTGTCTTGAAAAGCGCTTGAATAAAAATTTCTAAATAATTCATTGTAAGTTGGTTTTCCTGTTTTAACAATAAAACGTCTAACAAAATAATTAATAAAATATTTTAAAGCATTTGTTAATGTTGTTAAATTAATTTTCTCTTCTTCATAATCCTTCAAAATAAAATAAATTAATGGGAACGACTCTATTGGGGCAATAAAAGTGAATTTGTTTAATAAAGTATTTACAATAGTTGGGAAAATATTACTTCCTTTTTTTATTGCCAAAAAATATTCAGAAAATTTATGTAAATTTCTTAAAATTCCAAATTTTGATTTATTTTTTGCATATCTTTTAAAAATTTTATATCAAAATTTTTTATCTTCTTTACCTACTCTAGCCTCATTTGCAACTAATGTTTCGTCGAAATATAAAAAAGATCAGATATATTCATCTAGCAAATTATCTTTTTTTAATGAGTTTTCCATAGGTGTTCAATAATTCTCATATTCTATTTGATTATCTGTATTTATTCCTGTTAATAAAAAATTTCTTACCAAATCAGAAAGAGATAATTCTTTCCCTGTTGAATTAATTCTTTCAAAAATTTCATTTTGATCGTCTTCTTTTTTATCTAATTCAATAACAACAACATCAAGATTTTTTAAATTTTGTAAAATTTTTTTAGCTATTTCAATTCTTGAAATGTTTTTTTCTTTTTTTAAAAATCAATTTTTAAAAAAATTGTAATTTCTAAATATATTAGAATTTAGATTTATTGCAGGTTCGTTTGATTGCATTAACTTTAACAAATGTTCATTATCAAGTAAAATAGGTTTTAATTTTAATTTATTTTCATTTTTATATTGATTATTAAAAAGTAAATCTTTAATTTTATCTTGTAAATTTTGTTGATTGTTTGTATTTTCACTATTTTTTTCTAAAAGATCGAGAATAACTTTTAATAATAAATAAATAGTTGTTATTCTTTGCTGACCATCAACTATAGAAAAATGTTTAAAATAACTATCTGTATTTTCTTCAATTAAAATTAAGGTTCCTAAAAAATGATTTTTTTTATAAGTATTTATTTCTAATATATCATCAAAAAGATCTTGACATTCCTTTTCATTTCAATCATAGTTTCTTTGATAAACTGGGATATGATATTGAATTTGATTTAATATTAAAAAATTATATATATTATTTTTTTTTACTTTCACAATAAAATAATTATATTCCAAAAAAAAAAAAAAAAGCAACAATGTTGCTTTGGTCAATAAATTGATATGGAGCGAGTGAAGGGAATCGAACCCTCACAATCAGCTTGGAAGGCTGAAGTTCTACCATTAAACTACACTCGCAAATCCATATTATTATACACTATTTTTTCAAAAAAAAATAAAAAAAATTAAAATTTAATTACTACAATTCTTTCTTTACCGTTTATATCTTTGTGAATTTCAATATTTAAATAAGTGAGTGCCTTAAAAAAAAATACATTTGAAGGTGATATTTCAAATATTAAAATTCCTTTTGGTTTAAGAAAAAAAGGTGCTAAATTAATAATTTTTTTATAAAAATAATTGCCTTTATCATCTGCAAATAAAGCCTTTTTAGGCTCATGATTTAAAACAGAAATATTTATTGTATATTGTTTTTGTAAATATGGGGGGTTTGATACAATAACATCAAATTTTTTTTGTCCTAAATTTTCAAATAAATCTGATGTTATTATTTCAATATTATCAACCTGGTTTATTATTTTGTTGATATGTGATTGAGAAATAGCTTCATAATCAATATCACTTAAAACAACATTGCATTTTTTATTTTTAGCAATTGCAATACCTATAAAACCACTGCCAGAACATAAATCTAGAACATATGAATTTTTATTGACAAATTCATATGTTTTTAAAATTAACTCTTCTGTTTCATACCTAGGTATTAAAACATGCCTATTAACTTGTATTTTTACATTTTGCATTTCTACAAAACCTATAATCTTTTGAATAGGTATGTCACTATTTAATAATTTTTCTTCTTTATTACTTATGGTTAGTGGCAAATTATTTCTTAATTTTTCATGTAATAAAGCATCTTTTCTAATTTTATAATCCTGCATTTTGAATTTTTTCTGCTTGTTCTTCGCTTAATAAACTATCTATAATTGAATTAAGTTGCCCAGACATTACTATTTTTAATGATGATGAATATGCAATTCTATGATCAGTAACCCTATCTTGTGGATAATTATATGTTCTTATTTTTTCACTTCTAGCACCTGAACCTGCTAATTTTCTAAAATGATCTTCTTGCTCTTGTATTTTTTTTATTTCTAAATCATAAAGTCTAGATTTTAGTATTTTCATAGCTTGCTCTTTGTTTGCAATTTGACTACGACCATCTTGTGAAGTTGCTACTACTCCTGTTGGAATATGTGTTATTCTTACAGCTGAATCTGTAGTATTAACAGATTGCCCACCCGCGCCTGAAGATCTATATGTGTCAACTCTAATTTCACTAGGGTTAATTTCTATTTCCACATTTTCATCAGCTTCTGGCATAACTGTTACTGTAGCTGTTGATGTATGAACTCTTCCTTGAGTTTCTGTTTCAGGTATTCTTTGAACTCTGTGAACACCAGATTCAAATTTAAGTTTGGAATAAACATTTTCACCTTCTACTAAAAAAACAATTTGAGTAAAACCACCAGAATTAGCAAAAGTTGAATCTAAAACTTTAACTTTCATACCATTGTTATCAGCTCATTTTGAATACATTTTAAATAAATCACCCGCAAAAATATTGGCTTCGTCACCGCCAGCTGCACCTCTAATTTCAATAATAACATTTTTATCATCATTTTTATCTTTGGGTAAAAGCAAAATAACCAATTCTTTTTCAAGAATTGGCATTTGTTCTTCTGTGAAAGCAATTTCTGATTTAGCAAACTCTACTATCTCATTGTCTTTTTCATTTAGCAATAATTTTGCTTCTTTGTTGTTTTTCTCATATTCAAGATATTTATCAAATTTTTCAACAATATTTTTTATTGATGCAATTTCTTTGTTAATTTGAGTATATTTTTTTATATCGTTTAAAATTTTAGGTTCTAACAACAAATTATTTAATTCTTTATATTTATTTTTGATTGTAAGCAGTGAATTATACATTGAAGTTTCCATAGTATTTTTAATTATATTAAAAAAGTGAAAAATTTAAAAATTTATATTTTAAATAATGTTTTAATTTTAATGAGTTTTACTAAAAAATAAAACTTTCTAAATGTTTTTATTTGTTGCTTAATTAAAAAATAAGTAGTAAAACTTGTTTTACTTTTATATTTTGTTTTCATTATTTTTCAATATTTTTTTAGTTCTTTTTCGTTTTGTTGATATTCTTTTATAATTTCAAAATTTTTAAAAACTAAAATAGGTTTTAATTCATCATCGTTTATTATTAACTTTTTAGTTTGTCAATAACTCATTTTTTTTCTAAAAATAATTTTATATCAAATAAAAGCAATAGTGTAAACTATAAAAAATCAAAATAAAATTAAAAGAAGAAAAAAAATTAAATATAAAAACATTCATAGTTCATAATTTAAACCTAAAACAGAAACGGTCTTTCTAATTAAAAAGAGGAAAAATAAATAAAAAATTAAATAAAATAAATTTTTAAAAAATAAAAATAATTTATTTTTTAAAAAGAAAATTTTTTCTTTTTTTAAAAAAATAATTTCTAAAAAATTTATAATAAAAATTGTACAAAACACAATAAAAATATGCAGCATTTTAGAAAAAATTAAATACAACAAAAAACTAGTTGCACTGTTTTTATCTCAATTTCAACTTTGTTTTATAATTGCATTTTCTTCTTTAAAAAATAAAAAATAAACTTTATTTAAAAAATTGCTAAAAATAATCGCTGTTTTTCAACCATATTTATATTCTAAAAAAAGAAAAATAGCTGTTGTGGTAAAAGCAAAAGCTTTTACATAAATATTTGGGTTTAAAAAGTAAATTTTAATACTTTTTGATATTCAATGGATTATTGTTTTTTCATGAAAAAAAATATTTTCTTTGCTTAACATTTTTTTACTGCGTATTTTGTAATATTTTTGTATTAAAAAAATAATTACAAAATATAAAATAGAAAACACTAAATAATATCAATACATTTTTTATTTAACTGCGTGTTTATTTAATGTTCAAGTTCCATCATTATTTTTTATAAAATGTCTATCTACTGTTAATAATTTATATAGTTCACCCATTTTTTTCTCAATTAAAGCATTTGTTTCACTATTAGTTCTAACTTTTTCATCTTCTGATCAAATTGAAAATAAATGTTTTTTTACATAATCGAAAATTTCATAAAATTCTAAAGATTCATTTTTTTGTAAAATTTCTACAGCTAAATTAATTATTTTATAATTATTATTGTTCATAATTTACATCCTTTCAGGTGAAGAAACACCTATTAAATCTAATCCTATTTTTAAAACTATCTGTGTAGCTTTTGCTAAAGCTATTAAGCTTTTTTCATTTGGATTATTGATAAATTTTGTATTTGAATAAAGAGTATTAAAATCTTTGCTTAAATTTAATAAATACTCAGTTAATAAATTAATTTTATAGTTTTTTGAAATTTTATCAATTAATTCAGGAAAAATTTTTAAATTATTTATTAATTTTAATTCTAATTCATTTTCAAAAGAAGTTGCTAAAAATTCCTGTATATTTGTTTTTAAAAGCAATTGACAAATTCTTGCATATGAATACTGAATTGAGAAAACAGGATTCTTGCTGCTTTGCTCAAGGGCTAGATTGATGTCAAAATCTAAAACTGAATTTTCTGATCTATGTAACATAAAAAATCTCATAGAATCTTTGTTTACAACTTTAAGTAAATCTTTTATTGTAAAAGAAGTTCCTTGTCTTTTGGACATTTTAAAAAGTTCTCCATTTTTTAAAAATCTAACAATTTGACAAGTCAAAATTTTTACTTTATCTTTTGAAAAACCTAAAATTTCTAAAGCTATTTCCATCCTTTTAATATAACCTATATGATCTGAACCTCATATGTTTATAAGTTTGTCAATTCCACCATCAGCATTAATTTTTTGTTTATGATATGCAATATCAGGCGCAAAATATGTATACTTTCCATCATTTTTTACTAAAACTCTATCTTTGTCATCACCGTATTTAGTTGTTTTTAATCAAAGAGCTTTGTTATCGATGTATGTATCACTAAGACTATTTAAGGTGTTTTGAATTTCATTATTTTGATATAGTGTTTTTTCACTTGAGAACCTATCAAAAAATACATTAAAATCAGATAAATCTTTTTTAATTTCTTTTAACATGATGTTGATAGATTCATTTTTAAAAATTTTTATAATTTCTTTGTCATCAATACTTTTGTTTTGAAACTTATCATTATATTTTTGCTTTATTTTTTTTGCTGCAAAAATTATATCTTCACCCATATAACAATCTTCAATCATCTTTACTGAAGGGTCGAATAATTGTTTATATCTTAATAAAACAGAAATAGCAAGTCTTTCAATTTGATTACCTGCATCGTTAACATAAAATTCTTTAATAACTTTATTTCCAGTAAAAGTTAAAATATTAGCTAATGTTGAACCTATTGCAGCCCCCCTTGCATGACCAACATGTAAAAAACCTGTAGGATTAGCTGAAACAAATTCAATATTTATCTTTTGGTTTTGATTTTGAGCACCATATTTTTCATTTTTTTTAATTATTTTATTTATAACATCTACAAAAAAATTATTTTTAACAAAAAAATTTAGAAAACCTGGTTTTGCTATCTCAATTTTTTTAATTAAGAATTTATCATAATCAATAGTGTTTTTTATGTTTTCAGCAATTTCTAAACTTGTCTTATTTATTTTTTTTTGCAATATTAAAGCAATATTGGAAGAAAAATCACTAAATTTTTCAGATTTTGTTAGTCTAATATTATCAACAGGATAATCTAATTTTTTAAGCGCTTCTTCTAAAGCTTTTAAAATTAAATTTGAATTATTCATTTAATTATTCACCTACAACAACAATAGCAGGTCTTATCACTCTATCATGTAACTTATAACCAAAACTTTTTATTTCAATAATTAATTCTTTAAATTTAGGATTTGGTTTTTTTTCTGTTATTTGATGAATTTCAGGATTAAATTTTTCACCAATATATGGTTCAATTTTTACAAGACCATAATTAGCAAATAAACCTTCAATTTGTTTGTAAATCATAGAAAAACCTTGTAAATATCTTTTAACTTCAATATTTTCTTGTTTTTCACCTGCTTTAATTGCAAATTCAAAATTTTTCAACACCATTATAAAATCTTCGAAGAATTTTTGATTTCCATATTTTTTTAATTCTGTTGATTTTAATTCAAATTTTGATGAATTTTCATCTTTATGTTTTTGAATTTCATCTTTTGCTTTCTGTTCAATTTCGACTACTTTTTCTTTAAATTGCTTTAAACTTTTTTCCATTTGAAATTTAAGTGTTTCAATTTCAATTCCAGATAATGTTAATTGTGTTTGTAACTTTTCATTTTGTGCTTGGAGTTTAGCAATTTGTGTACTTTCTTTTGTTTTTGGTGTTGATTTAATTTTGTTATCAGATGTTTGTTCTGTTTTTTTGTTTTCTATATTACTTTTATTTTTTTTAAAAAAACTTTTTTTTGTATTTACTTTAGGTTTTTGTGTATTTTCTTGCTTTATTTCTTGTGATTTTTTATTTTGTTTTTGTTCTTTTTTAATTGTATTTTCCATTTTTTATATCCTTACATATGTATTTTTACGAAATTTAATTAATTAAAAAATTATTTCTTTTTTAAAAATTTTTCTAAAACTTTTAAGGTTGTTAAAACCATTGTATAATCTATTTTTTTGGGAGCACCAATAAATGTTATTTCTTTAAAATTACCGTCTAAATCTTTCATTTTTTTGGAAATAAATGCTGTTTCTTTTGAATCTATTTTAATTTTAAGATTATTATTTTCATTGTATTTTGCTTCAATAGATTCTCAAATAGATTTTTTTTCTACTAAATCTAAAATTTCAGCTATTTTTTCTCTTGAAATTTCTTTAGATAAAATTAAATCATTTTTATTAAAAACTTCAGATTTATAATATTTTTTAAAATTAAAAATGTTTTGAACAAAAGTTTGTATAACAAAATCTATGTTTTTAATTTCTCTAGATAAAATAGGAGCTAAAAGTTTAATGATTTTTTCAATTTCCTCAATAGGTACATTGTAAAGTCTCTCATTAAAAACTCTTACTGCGACTTTTACATCTTCTTTTTGAACAAATTTAGAAAAATTAATAGTTTTATTTTCAACCCTTCCTGTTGATGTAACTAAAATAATTACACCTGAGTTTTTATCAATAGGTGTCAATGAAATAGATCTTATTCTTTCTTCATCTGAACTTGTAGAAGTGATAATTGTTAAATTTGTTATTTCACTTATTGCATTCACAGCTTCTTCAATTGTGAAATCAATAGATGTTCTTCTTTTATTGAAAATATTTATTATTTTATTTTCTCAATGTTCATCATTATCATTCACTAAAACATTTGCATAATATTCATATGCCTTTAATGTGGGAATTCTACCACTAGAAATATGTGATTTTTCTAAAAAACCTTTCTTTTCTAAATTGAGCATAAAACTTCTAATTGTTGATGAAGAAACATTTAAATTATAAGCTTCTTTAAGTGTTTTTGAAGCAACAGCTTCACCTGTAGATATATAATTTTCTACAATTTTTTTTAAATAAAATTTTTCTTTTTCACTTGCAAAACTCATGTTTGCATTATATCAAAAAAAATACTATTTTTTTTCAGAATTATCATCTTGAATATTATTTTTTTTGTTTTTAAAATTAACATTTGCTAAAATAGTTGCAACAATAACTAAAATTATTGAAACAGCAATGAAAATATCTGCAAAATTAAATGTTCCTGTGTCAAATCAAGGTAAAAAAATCAAATCTTTAACCCCATAATCAACATATGCGATTCTATCAATTGTATTTCCTAAAACACCACTAAAACATATTGCATATGTAATTATAAAAATAATTTTCTCGCTTCAAAAACTTAAAAATAAAAGAATAATCATAAATAAAAAACTTAAAAAATGTATTCCATTTATACCTATAAATTTGTGAAGGCCAGATGTTACACCATTATGAAAAACGGGTCTAAAACCTATAATTCCATAATTATGTACATTTTCTTTTAAAAAACCTAATTTAAATTCTTCATTAGTAAAAATTTGTGTTTTTGTTAACTGATCAATCAGCAATGCAACAGTAATAATAGTTCAAAAAACAAAAATATTAATTATTCTTTTTTTTATAGGAGTTTTTAATCATTCTTTTTTTATTTTTTTTAATAAATTTTGCATTTTATTAGATTCCTTTTAAAACTTTATCACAACTTTGACAAATATCATTAATTATATCTTTTTGTTCAAAGTGATTTCAACATCTTTCACATTTTATAGAATTAAATTTTTCTATTTTCAATTCATTCCCAAATGTAATTTTACCAATAATTAATAATTTTTTCAAATCAAGAGATTTTAAAAAATTACTTGGATTATTTATTGTTAAATGCACTTCATTCGATCTTCTAATTAAATTAGATTTTATACTTTCTTCAATTAATTTGTAAGTTGCATCTTTTAGTGTGAAAAATTCTTTTCACTGTTCTTCATAATTAGTTTTAATTTCTTCATAGTCGAAGAAAGTTTCTAAATGTATACTTTCTTTTTTATTTTCTTTTTTAAAGAACGAATAAACTTCCTCAGTTGTAGTTGGTAAAATTGGGGCCAATGCAATTGTCAATGTTTCTAATATTTGATAAAAGTTTTTTTGAAACATTCTTCTTTCTCGCGAATTAATTGCCTCTGTATATAAATAGTCCTTTGCAATTGAAAAATAAAAGTTAGATAAATCAATAATAAAATTATTTATATCTTTAATTACAAGTAAAAAACGATAATTATCATAATTTTTTATAATTGAATTTTTAAGTTTTTTTAATCTTTCTTCAATTAATAAATGAATCCCTGTAAGTTCAATATTATTTTTGTAATCATAATCATTGATATTGCCTAATAAAAACCTAATAGTATTTCTAATTTTTCTGTATATTTCTATGTTTTGATCAAAAATTTTATTTGAATAGGAGACATCGCTTGAATATTCACTATTTGCTATTCAAATCCTCAAAATGTCAGCCCCATATTTTTTTATTATATCTAAAGGGCTCACTACATTACCTATTGATTTAGACATTTTTCTATTTTTTTCATCAACAACAAAACCATGACTTAATAATTCTTTGTAAGGACTTTTACCTCTATAAACAACACTATTAATAATTGAAGAATTAAATCAACCTCTATATTGATCTGAGCCTTCAAAATATAAGTCAAATGGCTTTTTAGTGTTTTCAATGTCAACAGCAATTGATGTAGAACCTGAGTCAAATCAAACATCCATAATATCTTTTTCTTTTGTTCAACCTAAATTACGATATTTTTCAGGTAAAAGCTCATCAACTGATCATGAAAATCAAATATCACTACCATGTTCTTCAATTAATTTAATTACATAGTTAAAAATTTCTTCTTTAATTACTATGTTTTTATTTTCATCATAAAAAATAGTAATTGGAACTCCTCAAATTCTTTGTCTTGAAATAGTTCATGCTCCTCTATTTTTAATCATGTTTATTAATCTTAATTTGGCTCATTCATAAGGGAATTTTACATTATTTATTTCAGCTAAAATTTTATCTTTAAATTTGTTGATTGAAACAAATCACTGAGGTGTACCTCTATAAATAATAGGTTTTTTTGTTCTTCAATCATGAGGATAAGAGTGTTTTATAAAACTTAAATTTAAAAGTGTTTTTTCTTTTTCTAAAAATTGGCCAATGTTTTTGTTTGCTTCTTCATAAAAAATACCAGAAAATTCGCCAGCTTCTTTATTTAGTGTTCCATCATCATCAACATGCATAATGAAATCAAGTTTTTCTTTTTTACCAATTAAAAAGTCATCTTCACCGAAAAGTGGTGCCATATGTACAAGCCCTGTACCAACAGAAATATCAACATGATGCCCAGCAACAACTTTTCCAAATTTATCTTTTTTAATCGGTCTTATATATTCCACATTTATTAGTTCTTTTCCGTTGAAAGTTTGTGTAATTTTGTAATTTTCTCATTTTAAAGTTTTAGCTACTGAATCAACTAAATCATGAGCAATAATAAAAATATCTTTATCATGTTTTACTTTAGAATATTCAATATCATTACCTACAGCAACACCTGAATTCGCAATCAATGTTCATGGTGTTGTTGTTCATATAATTAAATTTTCATTTTCAAAAACAATATTATTTCCCTTTGAGATTTTAAATGCAACTAAAATAGAAGGAGATTTATGATCTGCGTATTCAATTTCAGCTTCAGCTAATGCTGTTTGACTAGAAGGAGATCAATAAACAGGTTTTAAATCTTTTGTTAAATATCCATTTAAAGCCATTATTTTTAATAATTCAAGTTGTTTTGCTTCAAATTTAGGATCTAAAGTTATATAAAATTTTGAATAATCAGTCAAAAGTTGTAATTTTTTAAATTGATTTTTTTGATTTTCCACTTGTTCTAAAGCGTATTTTTTAGCTTCACTTCTCAAAAATTGTGCTGACATTTCTTTGTGGTCTTTTTTAAGTTTTTGCAAAATTTTTATTTCAATTGGCATTCCATGTGTGTCTCACCCAAAAACCATAGGTGAATAAAAACCTTTAAGATTTTTATATCTAACAATAATATCTTTAATAACCTTGTTTAAAGCATGGCCAATGTGTATGTCACCATTTGCATATGGTGGTCCATCATGTAAAACAAATTGTTTATTATTTTTGTTTTTTTCTAAAATTTTATAATAAATTTTATTTTCATTTCAAAAGTTTGCATATTGTTCTTCTTTAACAACTAAATTTGCCTTCATTTCAAACTCAGTAAAAGGCATATTTAATGTATTTTTATATTCTTTTGTCATTTTATCCTCATTTCATAATAAAATTGTGAATTTTTTTAATTTTTATAATAAAATTTACTTAATATTATAAGTACAATTTTAAATTATAATATTAAAAAAGTATTTATATTGTATAATTTAAAAAACTTCTTTGTTTTTTGATGATGATTTCTTAAAAATAAATAAAATTTTGAGGTGAAATTATGGAAAAAATTTTAACAAAAGAAAAAAAAGCTAAACCAAGAAAGCATTAACTTCTAGAACTAGAAGAAATAGATGATTATATGGAATTTTTCTTTCATTTTTAATTGTTGGTCTTACATCTGGATCTTGTTTTTTAATTTATTCAATTGTAAAAAAACACGAAGAAAAAAGACAAATTTATAATGATGAACAAGAGAAAAGAGTTGAAACAGAGAAAAACAGAAAATAGTTAAAAAATTATTTTCTGTTTATTTTAATTTATTATTTATTTGATAAAACTAGTTAATTATTTGAATTATGAACAAAAAAAAAATAAGAAATTTTTGCATCATTGCTCATATTGATCATGGTAAATCAACATTAGCTGATAGAATATTAGAATTAACAAATGCTGTTGAAAAAAGAGAATTAAAATCTCAGCATTTGGATTCAATGGATTTAGAACAAGAAAGAGGAATAACAATAAAGTTAAACTCTGTACAATTAAAATATAAAGATCACCTTTTCCATCTAATAGACACACCAGGTCACGTAGATTTTACATATGAAGTTTCTCGTTCATTAGCCGCAACTGAAGGTGCATTGCTTTTAGTAGATGCAACTCAAGGTATTGAAGCACAAACACTTGCTAATGTTTATTTAGCTATTGAAAATAATTTGGAAATTATTCCAATTATTAATAAAATTGATCTTCCATCAGCAGATCCTGAGAATGTTAAAAAAGAAATAGAGAATATCATTGGAATTCCGGCTGATGATAGTATTTTAATTTCTGCTAAAACAGGGTTGAATATTGATAAGGTTCTTGATGCTATTATTGAAAAAATACCATATCCTCAAGATGCGGATGATTCTAAACCTTTAAAAGCTTTGGTTTTTGATTCATATTTTGATGCTTACAAAGGTGTTGTTCTACTTGTTAGAATTATGGAGGGTACAATTTCTGTAGGAGAGCATTTTTATTTGATGTCAAATAAAAAAAGATTTCATGTTGTTGAACTTGGTGTTAAAACACCTGCAGAAATTAAGAAAAATAAATTAGTTTCTGGAGAAGTGGGTTGAATTGCTGCTTCCATAAGGAATGCAAAAGATATTTCTGTAGGGGACACAATTACTTTAGTGGAAAATCCTACAAAAGAAGCTTTGCCAGGCTATAAAAAGTTAAAACCTGTTGTTTATACAGGGTTTTATCCTGTTGATAGTAAAGATTTTAATTTATTAAAAGAATCATTAGAAAAAATTTCACTTTCAGATTCTTCTATTACTTATGAACCAGAATCATCTAAGGCTTTGGGTTTTGGATTTAGAGTAGGTTTTTTAGGTATGCTACATATGGAAGTTTTACAAGAAAGACTTGAACGTGAATTTGGTGTTAGCTTAATAGCTACCACACCATCAGTAGAATTCGATGTTTTTAAAACTGATAAAACTGTTGTAAAAATATCAAACCCTTCTTTATTTCCTGAACCAACTTTTATTGAAAAAATAGAAGAACCTTTTATTAAAACAACAATAATTGTTCCTGATGTTTATGTAGGTGCTATTATGGAATTATGTCAAAATAAAAGAGGTAATTTTATTGATTTAGAATATATTGACCACACAAGAAGAAATGTTATATATGAACTACCCTTAGTGGAAATAATTTTTGATTTTTTCGATAGCTTAAAATCTGTTTCAAAAGGTTATGCGACATTTGATTATGAATTAATAGGTTATAGACAATCACCATTAGTAAAACTAGAAATTTTACTAAATGGTGATAAAGTAGATGCATTCTCAATTATAGTGCATAAAGATTTTGCTTATAACAAAGGTCGAGAATTAACTGAAAAGTTAAAAAAAGCAATTCCTAGACAAAATTTTGAAGTTCCTGTACAAGCTGTGATCGGAGCAAAAGTCATTGCTCGTGAAACTATAAAAGCATATCGTAAAGATGTTACTGCTAAACTTTATGGTGGTGATGTTACAAGAAGAAAAAAATTACTTGAAAAACAAAAAGAAGGAAAGAAAAGAATGAAAGCTATTGGCTCAATTGAAGTGCCTCAAGAAGCTTTTCTTGCTGTTTTGAAAAAAAGTGATGACAAATAGTTTAAAAGTATTTTTATTTAATGAAAGGATTATTTATGAATATAAAGCCATTAAATAGCGAAACAACAGAAAATGAAATTAATGCACCAGAAATTAAAAAAGAAGAAAATTTAGATTTAAAAACCGATGAAGCTTTGAAAGTATTTCATAATGAAAAAGGTTTTCTTTTATTTAGAATAATTATTTATCTTTTTTTATTTATTATTATTTCTATTTTAGTTGTTTTAATTTCTACAAACCAATTCAAAGCTATGAAAATAACAAAATTAGATTTTCATTGATCATGACTAATATTGCCTATTATTGGTTTGACTTTCTTATTTATTAAATTAATAAGTTGTTTTTTTACATTATTTGAATTAAATAGAGGAATTAAAAAATTTAAAGCAACAGCGAACCAAGATGCTGCACTTGTAATGATCAAAATATATAAAAAATTAATTTTTTCTCAAGTGCATCACAATTGATGAGCTTTTATTGTTTCTTTTTATACAACAATTATTACTTTGATTATTTATGGATTATCTAAATGAAAACTAACACAAGAAATTATTAATAATTCTATTCCTAGTTGAGTTTATTTTTACACAATTATTGGGTGTATCCTAGGCTCTATTTTTATTATATGATTAATTTTTACAATTATTAGAAAAAAAAGAATTATTGATATCAGTCATTATTTTGGACTAAAAATTAGTCAATTTGATAGTTTTGATAAACAAAAAAATCAACTTAACAGATTGTATTTAAAATGATTTATTTTAACTTTTTTATTTTTATTATTTCTTCCTTTTTTAATTTTGTTAATTATCAAAAAAGTAAGAAAAAAATAAATAAAAAAGGGAGTAAAAATTTAAAACATGAAAAAATTAAAAGTTTTTGAAACATTTTCAGGAATCGGAGCACAACACAAAGCACTTGAAATTTTGAAAAAAGAAAATCCAAATTTTGATTTTGAAATTGTAGCTACTTGTGATTGAGATGTATATGCTAATATTGCATATGATGCAATATTTCATAACTCTATAAGAGAGAGAGAGAGAGAGAGATTTCGCAAGAAGAAATAAATAATTTTCTCTCTAATTTCAACCACTCTTTAGATGGAAAAACTGCTACTAATATTATTAATAAATTAAATTATAAAACAAAAAAAGACCTTTATTTTGCTATAAAGCGTGCAAATAATTTTGTTGATATCCAAAAAATAAACAAGCAAAACATTCAACAACTTTTAAAAGAAAAAGGAAATGTAGATTTACTTACATATTCTTTTCCTTGCCAAGATCTTTCAACAGCCAATACTTCAAAAAACAATGTAAAAGGAATGAAAAAAAATTCTAATTCAAGAAGTGGTTTAGTTTGAGAAATCGAAAGAATTTTAAATATATTCCAGGAAGAAAATAAACTTCCTGGTTTTTTGCTTTTAGAAAATGTTCCCGCAATGTTAAATAAACACCATAAACAAGATTATGAAAGTTGGCTAAAAACTTTAAAAGAATTAAACTATAGTACTTTAACTCTGGTTTTAAATTCTTTTGATTATGGCTCGATTCAAAAAAGAAAAAGAGTTTATGGGATTTCAATTTTAAACTATAACGGCAAAACAAATGAAAAAGGTGAAATTTTAGATTTAAAAATTCCTAAATCTATAAAAAAAGAAAAACAAAAAATTCAAGATGTTTTAAAACTAGATTATACAAATTCTGTTTATTTAAAAGAAGCAATAGAAGCGCAACCAAAAAGAACTAAATCAAGAGAAAAAATTTATATAAAAAATCCAAAATTAAATTTAAAAACTAAATCAATTAGAACTTTAACAACAAGACAAGATAGAAATCCTAATTGTGGGATTGTTAGTTTGAAAAACACTATTTTAGACAATCAAAAAAGAAAATTAAATAATAAAGCTAATTTTCGTTTTATAACTCCCAGAGAAGCCTATCTCTGTATGGGGTTTAATGAAGAAGATTTTAATAAAGTTTCTATAAAAAATATAACAAAAGCAAAGTTGTATCAACAAGCAGGTAATAGTATAGTTATTTATGCATTAAAAGTAGTAATAAAATTAATTCAAAAACAATTTAATAAAAAAAAATAAAGAGGTGTAAATATGAAAAATTTAAAAAAATTTTGAAAAATAGGTACTAATATTTTTACATACTTAAGTGAATTAAAAGATAAAAAACCTAATTATTTAAGTGAATTTATTATTCTAAAACAAACTACAGATTTAAATAAAGAAATTTATTCTTTGTTATCTATTGATGATCATACATTTAGAATTATAAATCAAAATGAAAAATCAACTTTTTTTCAAAAAATTCGAGTTTTATGTTTTTTAGGAATTTTAAAAATTCATAATTTTGATGAAGAAATTTATAAATTAGATAATTTTGCAAAAGAGTTTGAAAGCAGGAAATTTATATGGAATATTAAATTTAAAAAAGATTGAGATATTTATGATCATATTCTTGTTTTTTTGGATAATCAATACACTTTAATAAACCAAACTTTAAATTGAGAAGCACAAAAAATAAGTTTTTTCTTTTCTTTCGCTTTATCTTTTGTGTTAAATAAATTGTTTCAAAAAAATTGAGAAGAATTTAAAAAAATAACACAAAAATTAAACTTAGATAAAAAAGATTTAAATTATTATTATGATGATGAATTTTATAAAAAAATATCAAATCATTCAAATTTACCTAAAATAATTATTGAATTTTTAGAAAAAAATGATTTTCATATAGAAAAAATTAGCGAAAATATTGATTTAGAAAAAAATGTTTTATCTCACTATGAAAATACCTTACTATTTTTAAAACAAACAATAAATGATAAAGAAAATTTAATTGGTTTTCCAGAGAAAAGAAAAATAATTCACCCATCTTCTGAAACATTTAATCTTGCAAACTTTTTTTGATATATTTATTATAATAGAAATCAAAAATTAAAAATACCTGTATTTCAAAGGAAAATTAGTTGAACTAAAAATATTGTTTATAATTTATTAGAAGATATTAAAAATGTAAGTGATTATACAAGAGAATATATATATTTAGGGGTTTTAACTTGTACTGCATTAAATAATAACAAGAATTTTAAAAATATAATTGATGGTCAACAAAGATTATCAACATTGCTTTTAATTTTTAATGCTTTAAGTGTTTTTACATTAAGTAAAAATTTTTTTTCAGAAGAAGAATTTGAAATAAATTTAGAATTTATGAAAAATGAAAAAATAATTTCTTTTTTAAATATTTTTAATAAATCTAGCGATAATGAAAATTCAATAATTTATAATTATTTTATTAGAATTCAAGGTAATAATGATTATGAAGAGTTTGAAAAAGTTTTAAATTTAAAAAATTTTGATAAAGTTGATTCTAAAATTTCTAAAATTTTATATGATATATTAATTTGAATTATTAATAATTTTAAAAATTCTCAACAAAAATTGTTTAATTTTTGACAAGCTTTTTTGCACAAAATATATTTTATTATTGTTGATCTTGAAAACATTAATGAATTTGATTTATTTGAAAGAATGAACACAAGACAAAGACCACTTAATGCAATTGAATTAGTTAAAAATAGAATTTATTCAGAATTTGAAAATGAAATAATCAATGCTAGTATAGAAAAAGAGTTTCAATTATTATTTGATAAACAAATTTTTTCAAAATTTTGAGATGTAAAGAAAAATGATATTTTTTTAAAAAAAATAAATGATTTTTTATGATACATCGACTCTATTTATAGCGATGATGAATGAGGTGAAATAAAAAGTGAAAATGATGACACAATTGATTTAAAACTTTATAGCAAATTTTGAATTTTTATAAAAGAACAAATAATTGAAAGAAATCTTAATAATAAAATTAATTTTAAAGAATGCATAAGTAAAATAAGTGATGAAATTGATTTATTTTTTGAATTAACAACTCCTGAAAAATATTTTTCAGAAAACCAAAGATTTTATTTTATTTCTAGCTATTTATATTCATTAATGCCTAATAGTAAAACTATTTACATACCTTTAATTAGTAGTATTATTAAAGCAGCTTTAAATGAAGATGTTTTTAATTTTTCAGACCAAATTAAAAACATCAAAGTTAAAAATATTATAATAGATTGTTTAAAAGTAATTCAATCTTTTGAAATTAAAAGACAAATGATTGCACAAAAAGGTGAAAGTTTAATTAGTTTTTTATCTAAAGTTTTAAGAGATTTGAAAAAAAATGATAATCTTTTAAATCCTAAAGCGATTTTTAATATTTTAAAAACTTACAAACATTTTGACAAAATTAATGATTTAAAAACATTATGAAATAAAGTTTCTGGCGATGCTTTAACACAACATGAAAAAAATATTTTATTAGTTATTTTTGAATGATATATTTTTAATGAAGAATGAACTTTAAAATTCTTTGAAAATCACGATTTAAAAATTAAAAATCAATTCACATTAGAACATATTGCTCCAAAAAAATTAAATCTTTGATATGAAAATTACAAATATTCTAATAATGAGAAAAAACAATTAGAATCTTATATAGAAAATATTGGTAATTTTTTACTATTAAAACAGAAAACAAATGCTAAAAATAGTAATAACATTTTTTCTAAAAAAAAGGTTATATATGCTAGTTCATTTAAAAACACTTCTTTAGCTACTTTAAAAGGTGTTGAAGGTTCTAGATTTAACATAATAATCAATGATATTAAAGAACTTATAAACAAATATAATTATGACAAAACTGGTTTTAAAAAATGAATTGTTAAACCTGAAAGAATTGAAAAATCCTTAAATAGTTTAAATCTTTTAGTTGATCATAAAATGACTTTTAATTGAGAAGATATAGAATTGAGAAGTGAGGCTATCGCGTGAGTAATTTGCTTAGCTTTATCTAACAGCAATAATAATTAACAATAAAAAAACTACATTAATAGTAGTTTTTTTAATTTATTTTTTCAATTTTTTCTATCAATATTTTATTAGCTAGTTGTGGATTAGCATTACCTTTTGTTTCTTTCATTATTTGACCTAAAAAGAATTTTAAAACTCTTTCTCTTCTAGTTGAATAATCATTTAACATTTCTTTATTTTTTTCAATTAATGTTTCGATTAAAGCAGAAATTTCATCTATATTTTCTAATTGTTGAATTTTATATTTTTTTACCAATTCTTGAATGTTTAATTCTTCATTATTTTTATAAATAACTAGTTCTTTAGCTTGTTTTGAGGAAATTGAATTATTTTTTTCTAAATTTAAAATTTCAACAATATCTTTTGGTTGAATTTTTAAATTTTTATAACCGTTATTTTTGATTAAAGGAACAATTTCCGAAAATAAAAATTTAACAGATTTGTTTTTGTCTTCATAATTAATCTCTTCAAAGAAATTTAATAAATCTATATCATTAATTAATTGTTCTATAAACTTATTATTAATACCTAATTGTTGATATTCCTCAATTCATTCTCAATGCATTTTATTAACTTTTATACTGTTAATAAAATTATCACTTAGTTTCATAATTGGAATGTTTGGTTCTGGAAAATACCTATAATCTACGCTATCTGTTTTTTCACGCATAACAATATTTTTTTGTTGTATATCATCAAATCTTTTTGTTTGTTGTGTAATTTTTAAATTTTGATCTAATTTTTTTGTTTGCTCTTGAATTTCTAATTCAATAGCTTTTTTAATATTATTTAAAGAATTAATATTTTTAATTTCGACTTTTGTACCAAAAACTTCATTTGGTTTATTAAGTGAAATGTTAATATCAGCTCTTAATGAACCTTCCTCTAGTTTTGCATCAGAAATATTTAAAAATTTTGCAATTTTAATTATTTGATCAACGTATAGTACAGCTTCATTAGCATTATTTATAACAGGTTTTGTTACTATTTCAATCAGTGGCACACCTGCACGATTATAATTTAAATAAGTTAAATTTTCTTTATGTATTTGTTTAGCTGTATCTTCCTCGATGTGAATTCTTTCAATTTCAATATTTTTTTTATTATTATTTTGTTCAATTTGAACAACTCCATTTTTACCTATAGGTCTAAATTGTTGTGTAATTTGAAATCCTTTAGGTAAATCTGGATAATAATAATTTTTACGGTCAAAACATAGATGACTTTCAATTTCCATTTTTAATACTTTTGCTAATTGAATTGCTTTGATTACTGCTTCTTTATTAACTGTAGGCATAGTCCCTGGATATGCTATATCAATTAAGTTAACATTTTCATTTACAGGTGCATTAAAATCATTTGGTGCACTTGAAAACATTTTTGATTTTGTATTAAGTTCAAGATGGATTTCTATCCCAATTACAACATTATATTTATTCATTTTGTTCCATCTCCTTTATTTCTTTTTCAATTCACAAACTATGTGATAAAAGATCTTGGTCATTATATAATTTTGCATCAATGGCGATGCTAAAAGGCAATTGTTCTGCTGGGCTTTCACCAAGTTTTAAAGTTAAAGATGGGTTTCAAGCTAAATTTGAAGCTGTTAATATTGTATCTATATAATTAAATGTTTTTTGTTCATTAATTAATGGTGCAATGCTTTGAGTACATGGATAAATTAAAATATCATATTTAGAATGTATTTCATCAAAATAATTTTTAATTAATCTTCTAATTTTTTGAGCTCTTAGAAATAGAAATTCTTGGTTATTTTTTTCAAGGAAAAATGATCCTAAAATCATTCTTTTTTGCACCATTTTACCCAAATGCTTACTCCTACTTTTTATCATAATATCTTCTCAGTTTTTACCTTGTTCTCTTTTTCCAAAAGCTATTGCATTTAAATTAGCTAAATTTGATGATGCTTCTGAATAAGATATTATTTCATAAGTTGGCTTTATTGCATTTAATAATGTTTCATTTATTTCTACTTTTTCAACAGTTGTTTTTTGTTTTAAATGCTTAATAAATTTGTTAAATTTATTATAAAAATAATCATCAACTTTAAAATCAAAAAAACCAATTTTTAGTGGTTTTTTACTGTATATATTGTTAATATCAACATATTTTGATGTTAAATCTTTTTCATCTTTTCCATATAAAACTTGAGCAATTTTTGCTATGTCATTAACATTATGTGCAAATCATGAAACTGTATCTAATGATGAAGAATAAGCAAACATTCCATATCTAGAAACAGCACCATAACTTGGTTTAAAACCAACTTTACCTACGAAAGATGCGGGCAACCTTACAGAGTCACCCGTATCTGATGCTAAAGAAAAAGAAATATTTTCAGTTAGTGTTGCAGCTGAACCAGAAGATGAACCACCCACTTTTCTTTTTGAATCTAAAGGATTATAAATTAAACCAAAAGCTGAATAAATACCTTCACCACCTAAAGCTAATTCATCATTATGAACTTTAGCAACTGGGCTAGCACCTTCTTTTAATAATTTTTCTACTACTGTAGCATTATAATTTGGTTGAAAATTTTCTAAAAACAAAGATGATGCTTGTGTAGGCGCGTTTTTAGTTGCAAAAACATCTTTAATAGTAAAAACAACATCTTTTAATTTTCCTGTATTTTGTGTATTTTTTTCTGTGAATATAAAGGAGGTTGCATTATTTTTATTATTTTTTAATTCTATTTGTGCTTTATTTCAATTACCTTTATTTATCATTTTTTATCACCTTTGTTAAAGTTATAAAATCACTTGTTTTTTCAGTTGCATTTTCTAAAATAATATTTTTATTTTTTTGTTGATTTTCTGCTATATCATCTCTAAGTTGTAATTCTTCATAATTTTCAATTCTTGATAATGGTTCTATATTTGAAACATCAATTTTTTCAATTAAATTCATCATTTTGTTTAGTTCAATAAAATCTTTTTTTAAAAGCTCGATCGCTTCTTTAGAAGGATTTAGCATTATTTTATGTGCCAAGTCATTAATTTTTTCATCTGTTAATAAAATATTTTTATCATTGTTTTTCATCTATGAACTCCTTGTTGTTTAAATATTTTAATTCATTTTCTAAATTTAAAAATTTAATTTTCCATGAATGTAGAAAAAGACGGCTAGATTTTCGACCACCATATTTTAGATCGCCTTCTATAGGATGTTTTAAATGGGCTAATGTTACTCTTATTTGGTGTTTTTTTCCTGTAATTAATTTAGCATACTTTTCACTTTTTTCTTGATAAAAAAATGTAGTAGCTATAGTTTTAGATTTTTCAGAAACAACCATCTTTTTTAATTTTTCGTTTTTTTCTAACTTTAGCGAAATTTTAATTGGTTTTTCTAAATTTATTGTTGATTTAAAACAATAAATTTTTTGAAAAAATTTTTGTTTTTTCTTTAATTCCACCAACGATTTGTAGTTTTTAGCATAAACAACGATTCCTGAAGTTGCTTTATCAATTCTTCCAATATGCGAAGGACAAAAAGAATTTGTTTGTGCAAAATTTAGATATGATAAAACTTGATTATCTAGAGAATTTGCCTCACTATGTATAGCTACATTTATCTTTTTAGAAATAATTAAAATATTTTCATCCTCATAAAGAATATCAAAGTTATAAACCAAATTTTTATCAAATTCTATAAATTTTTGATTAAATTTTTTTTCATCTAAAGAATAGACTAAAATTTCATCATTTTTTTGAACTATATATTTTTTATTATTTGTTTTTTGTTGATTTATTTTTATTTCTTTTTTTCTGAAAATTTTTTCTATTTTAGATAAAGGAACATTATTTAAAACTTTTGTTAAAAATTTAAAAAGTGTTTTTCCTGCATCGTTGTCAGTTGCTATAAATTTTTTCATACTTTTATTTTACTAGTTTAAATTAAAAACCATGTAAAAAAACAACTTTTTTAGTATAATTTAAAATATTATATTTTAAATAGTTAGGAGGGGAAGATGAGTCATAATTATGATGCAAATAGTATCCAAACTCTTGAAGGATTAGAAGCTGTTAGAAAGCGTCCTGGAATGTATATTGGTGGAACTGGGATTGTTGCGCTTCATCATTTAATTTGAGAAATTATAGATAATGCTGTTGATGAGTCATTAGCAGGTTTTGCTAATGAAATACATATAACTTTAAATAAAGAAGGTTATGTAAGTATTTCTGATAATGGTAGAGGTATTCCTGTTGGAATAAATGATAAACATGGTGTTTCGGCTGCTGAAGTAGCACTTACAATTTTGCACGCTGGGGGAAAATTTGATTCTGATGTTTATAAAGTTTCTGGTGGTCTTCATGGGGTTGGAGCTTCTGTAGTTAATGCTTTAAGTGCTAATTTAAAAGTTTGAATTAAAAGGGATTCAAAAATTTATTTTCAAGAATTTGTTGATGGCGGAAACAAACTAGATGATTTAAAAGTTGTGGGTGAATGTGATGAAAACGACACAGGAACCACTATTGAATTTATTCCTGATTTTAGCATTATGGAAAAACATGATTTTAAACTTGATATGATTGTTGACAGAGTTAAACAAACTGCTTATTTAACAAAAGGTTTAAAATTTGTGGTTGAAGATCAAAGACAAAATATAACCAAAGAATTTTGTTTTGAAGGTGGAATTATTGACTATATTTCTGAATTAACACAAGGTTATGAAAAAGTTATTGAAAAACCTATTTATTCTGAAGGTGTTTTTTCAATGAATGATTCAAGTCCACAAGTTAGTGTCGAAGCTACAATTCAATATGTTTTAGAAGACAGAGAAGAATTGCTTGCATATGCTAACAATGTTTACAATAAAGAAGGTGGAACCCACGAAATAGGTTTATTTGATTCACTTTCAAGAATAATCAACAATTATGCTTTAGAAAATAAATTTATCAAATCAGAAACTGATAAATTTTCACGTGATGATTTAAAAGAAGGAATGTTTGCTGTTGTATCTATCAAACATAGCGATCCTATGTTTGAAGGTCAAACAAAAGGAAAATTAATCAACAAAGATGTAAGACAAGCTGTTAATAAAATATTTTCAGGAACTTTTGAACGTTTTTTAAAAGAAAATCCAAACGAAGCTAGAAAAATAATAGAAAGAAACTTGCTAGCACAAAAAGCAAGAAAAGCAGCTGCGAACGCTAGAGAAGCAACCAAAAGAAAAAATCCTTTTGAAATAGGTTCTTTACCAGGGAAATTAGCTGATTGTACAACTAAAAACGCAGAAATTGCTGAACTTTATATTGTCGAAGGTAATTCAGCTGGTGGAAGTGCTAAAATGGGACGTGATAGACATTATCAAGCTATTTTACCACTAAGAGGTAAAGTTATAAATTCACAAAAAACTAATGATGAAAAAGTTTTTAAAAATGAAGAAATTTTATCACTTATTACAGCTTTTGGAACAGGAATTGGTTCAGAATTCAACATTAATAAATTAAGATATCACAAAATAATAATTATGACTGATGCTGATGTTGATGGTTCTCACATCAGAACATTGCTTTTAACATTTTTATATCGTTATTTTAAACCTTTAATTGAATTTGGTTTTATTTATATTGCACAACCACCTTTATATAAAATATCACATGGTAAAAAAGATTTTTATGCATATAATGATGCTCAAAAAGATGAAATTTTAAACAATTTAAAAGATGCAAAAGTTTCAATTCAAAGGTATAAAGGTCTTGGTGAAATGGATGCAGATCAACTTTGAGAAACAACTATGGACCCTTCAGTAAGAAGAATGATCCAAGTACAAATTCATGATGCTATGATTGCTTCTCAGGTTTTTGAACAACTTATGGGTGGTGAAGTGTTACCAAGACGTGAATTTATAGAAGAGAATGCTAAATTTGTTAAAAACATTGATTTATAAATTAAATATTTGAAAGAGAAAATATGAAATTTTTTAGTAGATTAAAAACAAGACTTTTTGGTACAAGCGAAGAAAAAGAAGAGTTAAAAAAAGCAATTTTAGAAGATAAAATTAAAAAGTTTGAAAAAAATTCTCAAAAAGAATTAGAAAAAAAATTAGCTAAAGAAGATAAGATAAATCGTTATGTAGCTGGTTTAAAAAAATCAAATGTTTCTTTAACTGAAAAAATTAAAGAATTACAAAATTCAAAAAACAAATTAAATGAAGAATTTTTTGAAGAATTAGAAGAAATTCTTATTATGTCTGATATTTCATATTCACTTGTTCAAACAATGATTTATGAAATTAAAAAAGAAGTTAAAAACGAAAACATCGACAACCCAAAGTTGATTGGCGAAATTATAGCTGATAAAATTTATACAATTTATGCAAACAATTCATTCATTAATACTAATTTAAATTATGAAGATGGTAGATTAAATGTATTTTTGGTTGTTGGTGTTAACGGTAGTGGAAAAACTACTTCAATTGCAAAATTAGCTAAAAGATATATAGATAAAAACAAGAAAGTTTTAATTGCCGCTGGTGATACTTTTAGAGCTGCAGCTGTTGAGCAATTAGAAGTTTGAGCTAATAGAGCTAAAGCTGATGTTGTAACACCAAATCATAATGAAAACGACCCTGGTTCAATAATTTATCGTTCTTTAGATAAAGCTTTAAATGAAAAATATGATTTATTAATCATAGACACCGCGGGAAGGTTACAAAATAAAATCAATTTAATGAATGAGTTAGCAAGAATCAACACAATAATTCAAAAAAAGGTTCCTAACGCACCTCATGAGTCGCTTTTGGTTATCGATTCAACAACAGGACAAAATGGTGTTTCACAAGCTAAACACTTTAAGGAAGTTACACCTATTTCTGGTATAGTTTTAACTAAAATGGATGGAACTAGTAGAGGTGGTATAATTCTTTCTATTAAAGAAGAATTAGATATCAATGTTAAACTTATTGGTTTGGGTGAAAAAATGGAAGATTTAGAAGAATTTGATTTAGACACTTTTATTTATGCTTTAACTAAAGATTTAATGGAGAAACAAGAAATTAATGACTAAAAACAAAAAAAATAATGATTATAGTGATAAATATTACATAGATTTATATAGTAAATATTACAAATTTTTAACCCAAAGTCAAAGACAAGTTTTTGAATTGTATTTTTTAGAAGGTTTTACTATTAGTAAAATAGCTGATATAATTGTAACAACAAGACAAGCTACTTACGATAGTTTAAAAAAAGCTAAAGAAAAATTAATAAAAATTTTTGAAAAAATGGAAGGCATGGAATAAATATGATTTTAGTTGTTGGACAAATTATTGTTTTCTTTTTGTGGCATTTTTTTTCCTGTTTAATTCTAATACACAGAATTAAAAAACCTTATATTCAATTTAAAAAAACTCATATTTGAGGTAAGATTGAAAAATTTAATTTATTAACTTTTAATACATATGTTTTTGCTTCTTTAGGTGGTTTGATTTTTTTAATTTACAATGTTACAACTAAAATTCCAAATACAGGATTAGTTATTTTTATATCCATTTTCACTTCTTTTATTTATGTTTTGGTTGTTGGGTTTTATATTTTTGAAATATATGTATATTTAAAAGTCAAACAAAATCCTTTATGACTTTATAAAGAAAAAAATTATAAAGAAACTATTGAAAAAAAATAAATTATTGCAATATTTTTTAAATAGAAAATCAGTTGTTTTTAATTGTAATTTAGAATAAAACAACTGATTTTTTTGTTTTGGATTACAATTAAAAAAATAAAAAGTGTTAATATATAAAAATTTAGTAAAATTAAATATAGTTTATGAATAATAAAAAAAATGATGAATATAAAAATCTTTTTATCACAACAACAGACACAGTTGTGGGTTTGGGTGTGCCTGTTATTAGTGATGAATTAGAATTACTTTTCAAAGTTAAATCAAGAGAAATAAATAAAAAAATAATTATTTTAGTAGCTTCAATAGAACAAGCAAGATTTTTTAAACAATGGAATGCTGAAGCTGAAAAAATGGCTTTAAAATTTTGACCAGGAAATACAACATTAATTGTTAATGATCAAGGTTTTAGAATGCCTAAATGTACAAAATTGCTAAAATTATTAGAAGAAAAAGGCGCTTGTTTTGTCACAAGCGCTAACATTTCCGGAGAAAAAACATTGGATTTTGAAAATGCTATAAATAAATTTCCAATGATTAAACAAAGATATAATTTGTGTCAAGGAAGCGGTGTTGCTTCTAAAATAATTAGAGTAGAAAATAAAGAGGTAATTAGATATGGGGAATAAAAAAATTATTTTTGCTAGTGACCATGCAGGTTTTGAATTAAAACAGGAACTTATAAATTACTTAAAAAGTATGAACATTAAAATTGTAGATCTCGGACCTTTTGATAATAAAACACCTGTTTCTTATGCTTTTTATGGAAAAAAATTAGCCCAAGAATTATTAAAAAACGAAGATTATGTAGGGGTTGGAATTTGTGGGACAGGTCTTGGAATTTCATATGCTTTAAATAGATTTAAAAAAATAAGAGCTGCTAGAGTTACAGAAATAGAAGATGCAAAATTAGCTAGAGCACACAACAATGCTAATGCTATTGCGCTTTCAGGAAGATTTGTATCATTTCAAAAATCTAAAGAAATATTAAATGCTTTTTTAGAAACTAAATATGAGGGTGGTAGACATCAAAAAAGAATTGAGGAATTAGATTTATAATGCCTGAATTGCCTGAAGTGGTTGTTGTCTCTAGACAATTAAATAAAAACATAACTGGTAAAGTTATTAATGATGTTATAGTTTATAACAAAAAACTAATAAAAGAAATAGATGAAAATAGTTTTAAAAATAAATTAATCGATAAAACTATTTTAAAGGTTGATAATTTTGGAAAATTTATTGTTTTTCATTTAACAGACAATGTAATTATGCTTAGTCATTTAAGAATGGAAGGTAAGTATTTTTATTATGACCAACCTAACTTCAAAATGAAACATGATTATATAATTTTTAAATTTAATGACAATAGTTTTTTGCACTACAATGATACAAGAATGTTTGGAACATTTCATTTAAGAAATAAAAATTCTTACAAACAAATAGATCCTTTAAATAAATTATCTCTTGTTCCTTGAAAGTTGCAAATTGATGATTTTTACAATAAACTACAAAGAAAAAATCAAAAAATTAAAACTGCGCTTTTGGACCAAACATTAATATTGGGTTTAGGTAATATTTATGCTGATGAAGTATTATTCGCATCAAAAATAAGTCCTTTTAAAAAAGCTAACAAAATAACAAAAATTGAAGCTGAAAATTTACTTAAAAATTCAACAAAAATATTAAAAGCTTCTATAAAATTAGGTGGAAGCAGTATAAATTCATATACTTCTTTAAACAAAACAGTTGGAGAATATCAAAACTTTTTAAAAGTACACACAAAAGCAAACCAACCTTGTGTTGAATGTAAAAATTTTATTTTAAAAACAAAAATAAATGGGAGAGGCACATATTATTGTGATGTGTGCCAAGAAAATAATGATATTTAATAATCAAACATTTGATTTTCATGGTTTGTTTGGTGATGAAGCTAAAATAAAATTAATGCATATATTAAAAGAATTTAAAGAAAGTAATTTTTATTCAATAAGAATAGTTGTAGGTAAAGGGACAGGAAGACTTAAACAAGTTATATCTTCTCACTTAGAAAGTGAAAATTGAAATTTTTTATATGATAATTATTATGCTGTTTTCACAATTTATAATGACAGTAACAATTATTCTGATTCACAAGAAATAAATGAAGATTTTGAATATTATTTCAACAAATTAAAAAACTAATTTAAATTATTAATTTTTTAAAAAAAACAACAGCAACGTTTAATGGGTTGCGGTTGTTTTTTTATTATGTGTTTTGTTTTTTAAGGTTTTTAAAATTATTTTGAGCATACTATCTCTTTGATGCCTAATTAATCATGGTTCAAATTTATTTTTAAAAGTTTTAGTTTTTTGGAAATAATGAACAAATAAAATTTGTGCAATTTCTCATATTCCACCAAAAATTCAATAAATCTGAACAGAAGCTTGGAATGCAAGTCCCATTATAATAAATACAAACATTATTATATAAGTAACTTTTTGCTGTTTTTTATACGTACTGTTTTCAGTTTCGTTCATCATTCTTTTTGTTTTTTTTCGATTAAGAATTTTTGGTAAAATTTGCTGCATCAGCTGAATTATGAACACCACGATTAAAATAGGTAAATAAATTCATTGTTTTTGATATATTAGTTCTTGATATGATGTAGAAGCTAAATTTATACCTAATCATGTTGTGGCTTTTATGCTTGGAATACCTTGTAAAATTCTTCACATAGCTAAAAATATAGGCATTGTTATTAACATTTGCTTTATAGGTCCTACAGGACTCATACCATGTTTTTTATACAATTCAGAAACTTCTTGTCTCTGACGATTTTCCATTTGCTTATTACCTTTATATTGCGCATATTTTGCATCAATTTTAGCTTTTTTCATTTGAACATCTTGTTGTTTATTTTGTGAGAATAATGTTCTAAATCTAAAACCTAAAGCAATAATTTTAGTTATAAGAGTAGCTATTAAAATTGTTATTATACTTATTCAACCTGATGTTGCTTCTATAGATGAAGAATCATTTATAGCAATCATTAATCTTGACATTGGCCAAACAAATATTGAATAAAATGGTCCTAATTTTCATGACTCACCTCATGTAACAATAGCTTTTTGTTCAACAGGCGAACTAAAAGCAACTCGTCTTTTTTCAGGTGTATTATGTTTTTCTATATCTTTATAAAAGTTGGTTAGCTTGTAGCCATTTTTAGTTACTTCAGGTTGGACAAAAAAAGCTTTTTCTGATAATTCATGAAAGTTTTTAGAATATTTTTTTACCAACTCTTGGTTTTCTAGAGATGCTGTTTTCCCATTTTTAATTACATCCTCTATTGCTTTTTCAAGTTTACCATCTTTATATTGTTCTAAAGCTAGTAACTTAGAATTTAAAAATTCAATAACATCTCTAGCAAAAATAGCTTCTTTTGAGGTCTTTTTATCAATTTCATTATCAAGGGTAATAAAATTTTTTGAATAATCATTGCTTTCGCTATCTTTTTTCAATCCTTCTATGTCAATTAAAACTATTTTTTTTGTTTCTTTTCAATCTTTATTTAGAATTTTAATATCACTTCATTTAGAAAATTTACTTTTATATTCTTTACTTTTTGATGATAAAAAAAGGTAATCTTTTTTATCTTCAGATTTTGGAAATATATATTTATTATCTTTAGAATCATATCAAGAAATAAGAGAATTTTTATTTCCTCAAGCTCCAAAAGCTTCATTACCATCTATAGATTCGCCTGCTTGTTGTCTTAATTCTTTTATAAGTTTAATTCTTTCTTCATCTTGTGTCGAAACATAAAAATTGTCATTGTATTTTTTTACTTTAATTTCGCCATTTTCTTCATAAAAAGTGGTTGTGTTAGGTGATACTGCTTCTTTTGATGCATAAAACTCAACCCCTGATCCTGGTTCGTTTGATGATTTAACCACAAAGGATTGAATACACCCTGTAAGAGAAATTCCGAAAATGATTGTATAAATGAAAACTTTAATTAATTTTCAAAAAAGTTTTCATTTACTTTGTTTATTTTCTTCCTCTAGCTTTCCACGAAAAAAACCGTATGAATTTTTTTTATGATTAGTTTTTTTCATTTTTTAGCCTTTCATATATTTTAAGTATTTCACTTTTCTTTTTTTCAAAACTTAATTTTAAAAAATCTTTTCTTAAAATTAAAATAGTGTGATAATTAAAATTTTCATAATCAACACTTTTCATTATTGCTTTAACTTGTCTTTTATAGTAATTTCTTTTTACAGCATTAGAAAATTTCTTAGGTACTGAAATACCTAATTTAAATTCATCATTTTTTTGAAAATATAAAATTAAGTTTTTAGTAATAATTTGTTTTTTTAAATTAATGATTTTTTGAAAATCTCATTTTTTTTTAAGAATGTATTGTTTTTTCATAAAAAAGACTATTTATCTGATACTGTTAATCTTTTTCTTCCTTTTGCTCTTCTAGCTGATAAAACTTTTCTACCACCTATAGTTTTCATTCTCGCTCTAAAACCATGAGTTTTAATATGTTTTCTTTTGTTTGGTTGATAGGTTCTTTTCATTTTTCCTCCTTAAAAATTTCAAAAATATTTTTAATATTTTATATTAATTTAGGTTTTAATAAAAGTTATTTAATTTTGTTAATTTAAAATTATTTAAAGTATAACAAAAAAAAGTATTTTTTTGCAAATTTAAATAAAAAATTATTTTTTTGTTATTAAAAAATATTAACATTAATTTTTTGTTTTATTCTTTTTTTTTGCCTAAATATAGGGAATTTTAATGTTGAAAAAATGTTAATAATTAATGTTAATAAATGTTGTTTTTTAAAAAAATAATCTTTTTGCTTTATCATTTTAACAATATGTTAATAACTAATGAAAATAAAAAATGAAATTTAAATGATATTAACCAAAAATTATTAAATTGGTTTAAAAAAAATATAAACGATTCAATAGTTTTCGATTCTTTTTTAACACAAATAAAAATTTGCAAAATAGATAAAGAAATGGTTTTTTTTAAAACAGATGATAACTTTGTTGAAAACTTTGTTGAAACACACTTAAAAGATGTTGTTAAAAAGGGATTGAATGTTGTTTTAGAGAAAGATGTTGACTTTGTTTTTGTCAAAGAAAAAACAACATTAAAAACAAAAGAAAGTTTTACTAAAATTGTTGATGATTTAAAAAAAGAAGAAAAAGAAAACTTTTTTTATGATGAAGGTGATTTTTTGATGGAAAATTTAACCTTCAATAATTTTGTAAAAGCTAATTTCAACAAAGAAATTATAGAATTATCAAAAATTGTCATAAACAAAGAACAAGTTGAGTATAATCCTATATTTATCCACTCGAATTCAGGGCTAGGTAAATCTCATTTTTTAAATGCATTAGGTAATGAAGTAAAAAAACAAAATAAAAAAGTTTATTACCTAAACCCTAATAAATTTATCAACATAATTTCAACAAGTTTACAAGAGAAAAATTCTGTTAAATTAAACAATTATGCTGATATGTTGATTAATGTAGATTTATTGTTGGTAGATGATGTTCAAATTTTTGGTAATAAAACTAAAAGTTTAGAAATTTTATTCAACGTTATTAACGAGTTGATAAAAAACAACAAACAAATTGTTATTTGTGCTGATAAAAAACCTAGGTTTTTAGGTGGCTTTGAAGATAGATTTATAACAAGATTTGAAAATGGACTTACTTTAGAAATAAAACAACCAAGTAACGATGATTTAAAAAAGATATTGAAATTTAAAATTGAAAAACAAAAATTAGAATTTAACAATTGAGATGAAAGTTCCTTGAATTTTTTAACAAGAAATTTTTATAAATCAATAAGAGAATTAGAGGGCGCTTTAAATAAAATTAAATTTTTCTCAAAAGATGTTACTAACATGAAGTATACAGAGATTGTTTTGAACAATATTTTCAACGATATAAAAATCTCTAAACAGAGTATTACTCCTGAACGTATAATCCAGTGTGTGGCAAACTATTATAGGGTTAAACCAAGCGAAATAACTTCTAAAAGTAGGCGTAAAGATTTGGTTATAGCGAGAAATATGGCGGTTTGATTAATGCGTAAATCACTTTTTTTTGCCTATGAAAAAATAGGTAAATATTTAGGGGGTAAAAACCACTCTTCTATTCTTGCTTCTTATAAGAAAATAAGCAATCAAATACAAAAAGGTTCAGAGGTTAAAAACGCTGCTTTATCTATCGAAGAAAAAATCAGTAAAATAACATAAAAAATACCTATTTGTAGTTTAAGAAATAAGTTATTAACTTTTTTATGTCTAGTATAATAATATTATTTATTAAAATAATATAATAAAAAATAAAATAAATAAAAAGGAAAAAAATGAAATTCACTATTTTAAAAAAAGATTTAGATAAAAATATTGAAAATATTAGCTCAGCTATAAATAATGCTAATTTTTTAATCCCTTTGAGAGGTGTATATTTAAAATTAACAAGCGAAGGACTTTATTTTATAGGAACAGATAATGAATTAACTATAAGAAGTTTTGTAGAAACTGATAAATTAATTAAAGTTGATGAATTAGGTGAGATTTTAGTTAACCATTTGCTATTTAAAAATGTTGTTAAAAAATTACAAGGTGAAATTGAAATTAAGGTTAAAGATAATTTTTTAGTTATCTCTAGTGGTGATGATTTATTTGAATTAAATATTATGAATTTTGAGGAATATCCAATTTTAGATTTTAGTTCAATTGAAGGATGTAGATTTTTAGTAGATTCAAAAGATATTAGAAAAGCTATTAAAAATACTATTTTTGCCACAAACTCAGAAAGTATTGAATTCGTTCTTGGTTGTTTGAATTTGGTTGCTAAAAATTCTAATTTAACTATTTCAGGAACAGATAAATATAGAATTGCAACTGAAACTATTCAAATTAATACAAATAGCGAGTTTGATATCTCTATTTATGCTAAAAAATTGAAAGATTTTATCCCTAGTAATTATGATGGGGAAATTGAAATTAATGTAAATGAGCATAAAATTGAAACCAAAATTGATAATATGTTAATTCAGTCTAAAGTTGTTGAGTTTCCTTACAAAGATATTTCTAATGTTTTCCCTAAAGTGGAAGATTTAAAATACAAAATTGAAATAGATAAAAAAGAATTAAGTGATTTGATCAACAAAGCTACAGCTATTTCTAGTGATTCTAATTACAAACTTGAATTTAGAGTTAATAAAGATATTTTTTCAATTAGTGGTCACAAAGATGAGATGGGAAGTACATTAGTTAAAACTAAAAAATTTACTTTTACAAATAATAATGAATTTAATTCTGAAAATGAAATATACTTTTGTTTAAATCATAAGTTTTTAAAAGAATCTATTTCAGTTTTTGAAGGTACTATTCATATTTTGGTGGATAAAGTCATTAAAAGAGTGTTGATAATTTCTAATTCAAACAAAACAAACAGACAATTAATAGGAACAACTTAATATGGATATCAAAATTTATGGTGAATTTATAAAATTAGGTCAATTTTTAAAAAAAATTAAAATTATTGATTCAGGAGCGGAAGCAAAAGAGTTTATTTTAAATCACAAAATAACAATCAACAACAAAAAACCAGAAGGCAGAAATTCTAAAATTTATGTTGGAAGCATTGTTTGAATAGATGATGAAATTTTCAAAATAGAATCAGAAAACTAAAAAAATAGATTTTAATTTTAAAGTTAAAATCTATTTTTATTGAAACAAAAAGAAAGGTTGATAATTTGATGGATAAAAAAATATTTGATGCTATCGTTGTGGGTGGTGGTCATGCTGGAATAGAAGCTATTTATGCTTTAGCAAAACAAGGTTTTAAATCACTTTTAGTTACATTAGACAAAACAAAACTAGCTTCTATGCCTTGCAACCCTTCGATTGGAGGACCTGCAAAAGGAATAATTACAAGAGAAATTGACGCATTAGGTGGTGTTCAAGCGATTTTCGCTGATCAAGCTATGATTCAAATTAAAATGTTAAACGAATCAAAAGGACATGCTGTAAGAGCCATCAGAGCTCAAATTGATAAATTAAAGTATTCAAAAATAATTTTAGAAAACATTGAGCAAAATAAAAATATCACATTACATGAAACTATGGTTGATTCTTTGATTTTAGAAAATAATGAAGTAAAAGGTGTTGTAACTAGTAAAAACGAACATATTTATGCAAACACTGTTATTTTAACAACAGGAACATATATGGACTCTAGGATATTAAGAGGTGATGAGATTACAAAATCAGGTCCTGATGGTCAACCAACTTCAAATAAGCTTTCTGATTTTTTAAAAAATAGTGGTTTTGAATTATTAAGACTCAAAACAGGTACACCACCAAGAATTTGAACAAATTCAATTGATTTTTCAGAAGTTGAAGAAGAAATTTTAGATGCAAATGATTTAAATTTTAGTTTTAGAACAAAGAAAAAACTAGATAAACAAATTCACTGTTATTTAACATACACAACACCTGATACTCACAAAATAATTATGGCTAATTTGAATAAATCAAGTATGTACTCAGGTTTAATTGATGGTGTTGGTCCTAGGTACTGCCCTTCAATAGAAGATAAAATTGTAAGATTCCAAGATAAACCAAGACATCAGATTTTTTTTGAACCAGAAACAATCAAAGGAGATGTTATTTACGTTAATGGTTTATCCACTTCGATGCCACAAGATGTACAAGCTGAAATTATCAAGACAATTCCTGGACTTAAAAATGCAAAAGTTGCAAAATGAGGCTATGCAATTGAATATGATGCAATAAATCCATTAGAATTAAAAAAATCACTAGAAACCAAAAGAATTAAAGGTTTGTTTTTAGCTGGACAAATCAACGGGACGAGTGGTTATGAAGAAGCTGCTGGCCAAGGACTTATTGCAGGGATAAATGCTGCTCAGTTTTTAAAAAACAAAGAACCAATTGAAATTTTAAGAAGTGATGGTTATATAGGTGTTTTAATTGATGATTTAGTTACCAAAGGTACAAAAGAACCTTATAGAATGTTGACGTCAAGAGCTGAATATCGTTTATTATTAAGGAATGATAATGTAGATGTAAGAATGTTAGAATACGCTTATAGTTCGGGGATGATAAGTGAGCAAGAATATACAAATGTTAAAGAAAAATACAGTAAAATTTATCAAAAAATAGAAGAATTAAAAAATCAATTTATTTCTTCTAAAAGTGATTTAGCTGCAAAATATCAAGCACAAAATGGTCAATCGATGTATCAATTATTATCAAGACCAGAAGTAGATTACAAAGATATAGTGAATGACTTTGAGTTTGGTTATGAACTTGCAATTTTTGCAAGACTTGATGGTTATATCAAAAAGCAAGTTAATGAAGCAAAAAAAATGATAAGACTTGAAAATTTAAAAATACCTAAAAATATAAATTATGATGACGTAATAAATTTAGCTACAGAAGCAAGACACAAACTAAATTTAATAAAACCCACAACAATTGGACAAGCATCTAGAATAAGTGGCATCAACCCTTCTGATATACAAATGTTAATGTTTTATTTAAACACAAGAAAAAAATAAAATGAAAATAACAGTTATTTGTGTAGGTGATTTAGAGCAAAAATTTAGAGAAATTTTTGATAATTTTTACAAAAAAATTACTTTTATAGCAGAATTAAAAATAACACAGATAAAAGAAATAAATGATAAAAACATTGATATCAAAATAAAAAAGGAAACAAAATTAATTTTAGAAAAAATACCAAAAAATTCTTTGGTATTTCTTTGTTCTTTGAATGGTGTTCAATATGATTCTGAAAGTTTTTCTCATTTTTTTGATAATAGTAATTTAACATTTGTTATTGGTGGTTCTAATGGGGTTGATGAAAAATATTTTGATAAAAAAATTAGTTTTTCTAAAATGACTTTTCCACATCAACTATTCAGAATAATGTTGATAGAGCAAATTTATCGTTCTTTAACTATCAAAAAAAACATTAAATATCATAAATAAAAAAACTACCAAACACAACACTTCTTGATGTGGCTGCATCATTTCTGCTCTGACCAAGTTACAAGGTTGTTGTTTTGATAGCAAAAAAATTATAACATTTTTTTATTAAATGTATATAATTAAAAAATATAAATTTTTAAAAAGAAAGGTAAAAAATGAACTTTTTCTATTGAAAAAAAAATAATTTTTCTTTTATTGATTCAATTTGAGTTTTTTATCTATTTTTCACATTAGCGATAATCGCTTGTTTTTTTATTTGAATTTTCAAAAAAAAGATTTATCTTTATTTTAATTCAAATTCAAATAAAAAATTTTTGTTTAAAACACTAAATTTAAACAATGTTTTTGTTTTAGTTGGTATCATAACTCTCTTTTTTAATTTAATTAGAATTATTATTTTGATAGCTACTGATTATCCTTGAAAATGAGAATTAATTCCTTTACATTTATGTCGTTTTTACATAATTTTAATAAGTATTTTGTTGATTATAAAAAAAATACATTTAATAAAATATTTTGCTATACCATGTATAGTTGGTTCATTGGCGGCTTTTTTATTCGCTAATCTTGGTGTTGTTCAAAGTTTTATAAAAGATGACATTAAATACAATTCTTTAATTAAAGGAACAGTTGAATATGAAAATGCAGGCACTAACCTAGGTGTTGATAATTATTTCTTTTGAGATTATATATTAACCCATTCATATGTATTAATAATGCCTATATTTTTAACTATTGTTTTTAATGACAAAGCCAAATTAAAATTAAAAGAATTTTTATTAGGGAATTTATATTTATTTATTTTTTCAATTTTTATTTTCTTTTTAAATTGAATTTGCTTTGCTATTGGTCAAAAATCTAACAGCCCTAAAATACAAGTTATGTTAAATTCTAACTGATTGTATTTAGGACGTGATGGTGTAACATCACTTGGACCTTTAAGTAAATGACCACAATCTATTATAGGTTTAGTAACTGTTATCTTTATTATAGATTGTATTATTTATTTTGTTTATACATTATTTGAAGCAATTAAATTTGATTTTAAAAATAAAAAAATTAATTTTATTTTTAATAAAAATTTATATAAAATTAAACAGTAAAAAGGAGGAAATGTGGATAAATTTAATGAAGAAATAATTGGTTATATGACCAAAGAAAAAAACAAATTAGAAAAAACTTCTAGATTGTACTGATTTTTAGATACTTTTATTAGATATGCTTTAATCATTTTAAACTTAACTATAATAGCGATTGCAATTGTTGTTATAGTTATTGAAAGCAAACGTTATTCAGTGGCAAAAAATAATGAAGAAAATGGAGCTTTTGGATTAACAATAGTTCTTGCTATTTTTATTGTATTAACATTCTTTTTTAACATGTTTTTATCAGTTTATAAAGAAATAATGAAATATAAAGATTATAAAAAAGCTGTTAGAAAATTACAATACATAAGTTATAAACTTCAAGAAGATCCAGAATACACAGAAGCAGAATTTAATAAACACTATGATGAGATAGTAACAAAATATTTATCAAAAAAAGAAAAATCAAAAATAAAGCTTATTAAAAAATTCTTAATTTCTAAAGGAGGTAAATAGTATGTATTTTAAAGGTAGAATTTTTAGTTCAACAAAACAATTTATTCGATTTATTGAAAAAAAAACATTATTTAAATCAAAACTTTTTCAAACTATTTTTTGAGTAACAAGTATTTTTGCACTTTGCTTTGTAACATTTTCTGCTTTTATGGGAACTGCTAAATTAGCATCTTCAAGATTACCTGAATTTAAAGGTTTTGCTACATTATTTATACAAAAAAGCATTGATAACAAAGGAAAACCAATTGAAATAGACCAATGACCAATTTTTACATTGTGAATAGGTATTGCTTTAGCTATTATTAATGGCTTAGTAGCTTTATTTGTTGTTAAAAAAAAATGAATAAGAAATGAAAAAATCAATACATTAATCCAATTAGAAAAAATACTTTATAACAATTCAAAAGGAAAATACAAAGACGCAAAAAATAAAGATATTGTATTTTTTGACAAAATTTCAGAAATAATAGGTAACAAACATGAATAATACAAAACAAGAGATTATATTAAAAACCGAAGAACAAATTCTTAAAATAAGAAAAAAATACTTTATTTCTAAATGAATTTTCTTATTTGTTAGTGTTTCTTTAATTTTAATGACGGCATTTAATGGTCTTTTATCTGCTTATGCAATTTCAAAAAACCCAAATATTCAAACAGTTTGATTGTTTGTTGCTATAGCTTTTATAACCGCAATTATGACATTTTTAACCTCAGTATTAACATTATTTTCATTTTCAAAAAAGAGAGATGAAAACAAAGAAAGAATAGATTTTTTAACCGAAAAAATTGAGAAATTAACTACAACACCTTCAAAAGTAGATGAAGATGAATTGGTATTATATCTTTCTTCAGTAAACAAAGATGAGTAGAAAAAAAATTATTTTAATTATTTTAACAATTTTATTTGGATGGTTAGGGGTTGGAAGGTTTTATCTTAGAAAATTTTTTTCTGGAACTATCAAATTTATTTTTGCGATTTTATTTTTAATTTTAGCAATTTATGTTTTATATAATTTTTCAACTAATTGAAACGAAGCTACAAAAATAGCTACTGAAAAATCATCAGAAATTGATAAAACAATAAAAGAAATAGAAGAAAAAATAAATAATTCTTCAAATGGAATAGTTGCTCTTGATGGTATAACTAATGCATTGTTAGATATAGTTGGTAGAGAAAACATAAGACAAATAAAAGATGTTGTTTATTGAGTTAATTTTGTAATTTATTTTAAAACAAATATATTATTAACCTTTGTAACTTTGATACTTTTTGTTTTTATAATCACAATGTGAATTTTAGATATAATTAGTGTTATTTTTATAAAGTCTCAGAGATTAAAAACATGTCATTGAGTTGCATAGCAATCAATTTAAAATAAAAAAAATGCACCACTTTTATGTTTTGCATTTTTTTTATTTTTTTATACATAAATATATTTTTTTAAAAGTTTAATTATAAAAAAAGTTAATATACTTTTTTATAATTAAATATGTAAATCTTCATTATTTTTTTCTTCATCTAAATCTTCATCCATCTCAAAATCATCAATAATTTCTTTTGGATTTTTGTTCTCTAAATCTTTTAGTGGATTGGTTTGTTCATCTACAAATAAAAACGTTGACATAATTATAGGGTTTCTTCTTTTTTCTTTGTAGAAAAATGGTTCCAGTCTATCTTTAATTAATTGTTTTAATTCTGGTATTGTTCAATTATCTTTGTTTTTAATTGTGAATAAAATTGCACCATGAACAATTTTTTTAATTTTTTCAATAAGTTCAGTTGAATTTTTAACAAAAAAACAACCTCTTGATATTATTCTTGGTCTTCCAACAATAATGTTTTTATTTTTATCTAAAGCAACAACAACATAAACAAATCCATTTTCTCCAAGAACAACTCTATCTTTAATTAAATTAGAATTTATTTTAGATATGTTACTTCCATCAACAAAAACTACACCAGCTTTAATTTTTTCGTTGCTTTTATATAGATTATTTTTAACTAGATGTAAAACTTCCCCAATTCTAGGGATAATAATATTATTTGGATTAACACCATTTTCAACCGCTGTTTGTCCATGGACAACTGACATTCTAAATTCCCCGTGATAAGTAACAAAATATTTAGGTCTAGTTAATCTAAATATTTTCTCATGTTCTTCTTTATAAGCATGACCTGAAGTATGTAAATAACCATCAATACCATTTTCTTTGATAATCGCACCTAGTTTGTAAAGTTTGTTAACTAATAATTCTATTTTTATTCTATTTCCAGGTATTGGAGAAGAAGAAAAGATAACTAAATCATTATTTTTAATAGTTACTTGTGGGTGTTTACCTATTGCCATTCTTGATAAAGCAGACATTTGTTCTCCTTGAGAACCAGTGGTTAAAATAACAAGTTCATTTTCATCATATTTATTTATATTTTTTTTATTTATAAATAATTCATCTGAAGCATTGATATATCCCATTTTTCTACCAATTTGAATACCATTAACCATTGATCTTCCAAAAGCAATTACTTTTTTACCAAGTTTTGCAGCTAATTCAATAATAACTTTAACCCTTGTTAAATTTGAAGCAAATGTTGTAACTATAATCTTCCTTTTTGCTTCTAACATATAATTTTCAATATCTTTTAAAATATCTTTTTCACTAGGTGAATGGAAAGGTCTCATAGCATTAGTTGAATCAGAAAGCAACACACTCAATCCTTCATCACCTATTTTTTCGAGTTTTGAAAAATCAGTAAAATTACCTATCGGTGTATAATCAAACCTAAAATCACCTGTACACATAATTGAACCATTGGGTGTAGAAACTCTAACACCAAAAGCATCCGGAATAGAGTGTTGTGCGGTTCAAAAATCCACCTTTATGTTATCGAATTTATGAACATCATTTTTATTAATTTCAATAAATTCTATTTTTAATCTAATATTTCTTTCTTCAAATTTAGCTTTTAAATATTGGATAGCTATTCTTGGGGCATAAATTTTAGTTATATGAACTTCTTGCACTAAATAAACAACACCACCTATATGGTCTTCATGACCATGTGTTATAAAAATTCCTTTAATTTTGTTTTGATTTTCTTTTAAATAAGAATAATCAGGTACAATACCTTTTATTCCTGAAGCAAAATAATCTGCAAATTTTATACCAGCATCGATTATAACAATGTCTGATTTATATTCAACAACTAATGTCGATTTTCCTATTTCTTGCATTCCTCCTAAAGCAAAAAGCTTTGTTGGAACAATACTTATTTTTTTCATTGTTCTCCTAAATTAAAATCGTCAAGTAATAAAATTAATTTTTCTTAATTTTAATATTTTAAATTTTACAAAAAAATATTAAATTTGCAATAAAAAAAATATTTTTTTATTTATAACTAAATAATAAACTAATTATTTTTTTGAAAGTGTTATAATTTTTTGAAATTATGGAAAAAAGAAAAATTGTAAAAGGGAAAGTAAAAGAAATTAACAAATCAAACCTTTTAATCTCTTTTGGTGATAGATTTGAAGGTTCAGTTTCGATAAAAGAAATTAGTGATTATTTTATCGAGGATTTAAATGATATGTTTAATATCGGGGATACAATTTCGTTTTATGTTTTAGGTTATAATGAAAAAAAAGGAAAATTTTTATTATCTTTTAAAAAAATAAGACCTGAATATTTAAAAAAACCTTTTAAAAGTGAAATTTCTGAAACTAAAAATCAATTTAATAATTTATTCAAATTTACAAAGGATGAAATTAAAAAATGAAAAAAATAAATTTAGATTTATCAAAAGCAATTAATTTAGAAAAAATATTTGAATTACAAGATAAAGTTACTGAAATAAATAATTCTATGAATAATTTAACTGCTATTGGTTCTGATTTTTTAGGTTGAAAAGATTTAACAGAAAATATAAACTTGGCAGAATTAAAACAAATGAAAAAAATAGCAAATAAACTTCACAAAGAAAACGTTGAGGTTTTGGTTGTTATAGGAATAGGTGGATCTTATTTAGGATCTAAAGCAGCATTAGATTTTATACAAGGGAATTATCCAGGTACTGAAAGAAAAATGGAAATAATTTTTGCAGGTACATCTTTAAGTTCGATGCAATTATCACAACTACTAAATTATGTAAAAAATAAAAAATTTGCAATTAATGTTATTTCTAAGTCAGGTACTACAATTGAACCAGCAATAGCATTTAAATTTTTTAAATCTTTTTTAGAACATAAAATTGGAAAAGAAAAAGCAAATGATTATATTTTTGTCACAACTGATGCAAATAGAGGTCAATTATTTGAAATGGCAAGAACTAAAGGTTATCAAAAATTTGTAATTTTAGATAACATTGGTGGAAGGTTTAGTGTTTTATCACCTGTTGGTTTTTTTCCACTTATTTGTGCAGGTATTGATGTTGATAAAATTATTCAAGGTGCTAAAGAGGCTAATAAATTGTATGAAAAAAATTCATTAAAAGAAAATGATGCATATAAATATGCTGTTGCTAGATATATTTTATATAAAAAATATCAAGTAGAACTTTTGATTTCTTATGAACCAAACATGATGTATTTTAATGAGTGATGAAAACAACTTTTTGGTGAAAGTGAAGGAAAAAATCAAAAAGGACTTTTCCCAGCATCAGCTATTTTTTCAACAGATTTACACTCATTAGGTCAATTTATTCAAGAAGGAAGTAAAATCTTTTTCGAAACTGTTATGACTATACAAACACCAGAAAAAGATTTACTCATGTTTGATGATGAAGAAAATTTAGACAACTTAAATTACCTCACAGGTTTAACTTTACACAAAATTAATAATATAGCTTTTACAGCTACACAAGATGCACACACAAATGTTGGACAAGTACCTAATATTCATTTGTTATTGAAAGATAATAAAGAAAAAACTTTTGGTTGATTAGTTATGTTTTTCGAAAGAGCTTGTGCTATTTCAGCATATTTATTAGGTGTAAATCCATTTAATCAACCAGGTGTTGAGGTGTATAAATCTAATATGAAAAAAATCCTAAATAAAAAATAATTTTTTATATATTAAAAACCCAGTTAAACACTGGGTTTTTAATAGCTTTATTTCCCCACTCTAAAATAACAAATATCACCATCTTCCATCAAATAATTTTTACCCTCTAGACGCATTTTACCATTTTCTTTTGATTTTTTTTCGCCTTGATTTTCAATATAATCATTGTATGAAATAACTTCAGCTTTAATGAATTTTTTTTCAAAATCACTATGAATAACACTAGCGCATTCTGAGGCATTCATGTTTTTAGTAAATGTTCAAGCTCTAACTTCTTTAACGCCTGCTGTAAAAAAAGTTTTAAGATTTAAAATTTTAAAAGCTTCACGAGTTAGTAATTCTAAACCTGAATATTCCAAATTATATTCTTGTAAAAAAATATCTTTTTCTTCGTCGTCAAGCTTACTAATTTCATATTCTAAAACAACAGAAATAGGTAATAAAAAAGCATTCTCTTTTTTTGCAAATTCCTTCATTTGTGTAAAATAATGACTTTTTTCTATGTTTTCTAAATCTTTTTGTGAAATATTAGCAACATATATCATAGGTTTTAAAGTTAATAATTGATAACCTTTAATAATTTTTAGTTCATCTTCTGATAACTCTATATTACGTGCAAAAATATTATTATTAAAAGCATTTTGTAACTTTTTTGCAACTTCATATTCTTGTTTTACTACTTTATCATTAGTGTTTAGTGCTTTTTTTTCTACTCTTTTTATAACATTTTCTATAACCTGTAAATCAGCAAAAAGTAATTCTAAATTTATTAACCTTGCATCTTCTACAGGGTTGATTTTATTTTCAACATGAACTATATCATCATTCTCAAAACAACGAACAACATGAATAATAGCATCTACTTCACGAATATTGGATAAAAATTTATTACCCAAACCTTCACCTTTTGAAGCTCCTTTTACAAGACCTGCTATGTCAACAAAAGTAAAAGTTGTAGGAATAATTTTTTCAGCTTTAACAAATTCATTAATTTTACTCAATCTTTTATCTTTTAATGAAACAACAGAAATATTAGGTTCTATCGTAGTAAAAGCATAATTTGCAGATTCAACTTCAATAGAAGTTAAAGCAGAAAAAAGTGTAGATTTACCAACATTAGGTAAACCAACAATACCAGCTTTTAAAGACATTAGTCCTCCTTTTTATAAAAAAATAGTAATAAAAAAACTTAGAAAAATCTAAGATTTTTTATTTTAAAAATTATTGTTTTCTAACTCTGTCAAGTACGAACGGTAATAATGCAACATGTCTTGCTCTTTTGATAGCATTACCTAGCATTCTTTGGTGTTTTGAACATGTACCTGTCAATCTAGATGGTTGAATTTTTCCGTGTTGTGAAACATATTTTTCAATAACAGGAACATTTTTATAATCAATATATAAAACAGATTCTGAGCAAAAATTACATACTCTTTTTTTATATTTTTTTAAAGGTTTAAAACGTTTTTTCATATTTCCTTCTTTCTGTAAAATTAATAAATATTATCAACATCATCTCATGAAAAATCATCAATATCAGATGAATCGTTTTGATTTTTAATTTCAAAAGTTTCGTTTGTTATTTCTTCAGAATAAAATGTAGGTTTTTTGTTATTTGTTTCATCTGATGTTAGATTTTGAATATTTCTATTCATTCTTTTGTTTTCGACGTCTTTAATAGTTTCTAAAATATAAACATTTTCAGCATTTACTTCATTTGTAACAACTCTTTGACCTTGTGAATTTGTGAATGAATTAGAAACAAATGAACCCTCAACTAAAACTCTAACCCCTTTAGTAGCATTTTTTTCTAAATATAACGCAGTTTTATTTCAAGAAACAATAGGTACATAATCAACAATTTCATTTCCTTGAGAATTTTTATATCTTCTTTGCACAGCAACAGAAAATCTCAAATATGGAATATTACTTTTTGTTAATGTTGATTTTAAATCATTTGAAATTCTTCCAACTATTATAACCTTGTTCATAATATTTTATTTATACCCCTTATTTTTTTGTTTCTAGTTTTGTTTCCTCTGTTTTTTTAACAAAATTTTCTTTTTTAACTTTAAAATTTGGGTTATTTTGTTTTGTAAATTTATTTTCAAAGTTTCTGTTTTTTCTTTTGTCAACCACTTGTTTAGGTTTTTTATTCAAACCTTTTTCTGTGTCTAAATTAATAACCAATGTTCTTCAAATTGTTTTTTGAATATTTGATTTTCTTGTAAATTCAGAGATATCTTTTCTTTCAGCTTCTACTTTTATTAATACACGAGTAGCTGTTTTAGAATTGTTAATTTCATATCTTAATTTGTTGTCTTCTAGTTTTTCAATAGATTCTACACCTTTGCCAAAAACACTATCAGCTATTTTTTTTACAACTGATATATCTTCGTTAGGTGATAGTAACAACATAATTTCGTATTTTGATTTTGCCATCTTGGCTCCTTTCGGTCATCAGGGCCTTTTTTATTAAAAGACCAAGGAGTATATAAGTTAATTATTAAAATATTTCATAAAAAAAATAATGTTTAACACATTATTTAAAATACTCTTTTGTATTATACATTATTTTTATTTTTTTAATAAAAAAATAGGCAAAAATTTACCTATTTTTTTAAAACAATTATTTATCTAAATGATTTTTAATTTGATTTTCAAGTGTTTTAAAATCAATTTGCTCATGAATATCAGTCATATATGAAAATTCTATAATTTTTGAATTTTTGTCTACTAATAAATAACCTCTATTCAATAAGAAAACATCTTCAATTAAAAAACCAAATTTTTTACCAAACTCTCTATTTTTATAATCAGAATAAATTTCAATATTGTGAATTTGGTTTTTAGTTTTTCATTCTGAAATTGTAGGTGGAAGATTTAAACTAATTGAAATAAAATTAACTTCAGGATATTTCTTTGCTAAATTTGAAATACCAACTGTTTGTTCATCGCAAACAGATGTATTTAAAGCTGGGAAAACAGATATAACTGTTAATTTGTTAAAGTTTTTTAATTCTACATCATTAAAAAAAACATCAGTTACACTAAAACTAACTTCTTGTCCCTTTTCGACAGTTTTACCATACAATTTAAAAAAATCATCTTTAAATTTTACTTGCATTTCTCTCCTTGTTTCTAATATTTTGAATATCTAACTATGTTAATAAATTATATATTATTTCAAATAAATTTATGTTAAATTAAAATTAAATAGTATATTTTTTTAAAGCCTTTAAAATTAAATTTAATTTCTTTTGCTTTGTATCCATTTCAAAAAGTATTTTATTTTTTTGAATTTTTGTATTTGTAAAAAATTTTATAACATGATTTTTTTTGTTTTGGAGTGTGAAAACAAGATTTCAATATTCATTATTTTCTTTTTTTATTTTAACTACTTTATATTTTTTTGAAATAAAAAAATTTACAAATTCCTTAATATTAATTTTTTTGTTTCATTCTAAAATATCAATATTTTTATAACTATAAAATTTTTGTAATAATTCTTTAATTTTTTCAAAATTTTGGAATTGTGTTTTTTTATAATTTAAAAATGAAATAACCAATAATATTGGAATTAAAGGATTATTTTTAATTTTGTCATCAATATTTTCGAAAACCAATTGTCCCAAAAAATTAATTTTTAAAATATTATTACCATTATTATTTGTTTCTATATTTAACATTTTGTCAAAATTATTATTTATTACAAAAGAATTATTGGTTGATTCCTTATTTAAAAAATGATGAATTATTACCAAAACTTCGCTAAAAGTAATTTTTAAAAAATGATTCTTTTTTTTATAATAAAAACTAGCTAAATCATTATTTTTTTCTAAATAAATTTTTAAATCTGTTTTTTGTTTTGAAAAAAATTTTTTAGTTCCAATTGAAAAATTAATGTCCATTAATAATGACAATAATTTTTGACAATAATTAATAAAATCATCATCATTAATAAAATTAACATTCAACAATTTATCATCATTTTTTCTCACAAAAAATAAATCATAAATAGTAACAAGCATATCAAAAGCAAAATTTTTATTTTTTAATTTATAAAAATTTCTATTTGAAATTTGATTTTCATAAATTACAAGATTATCAATCAATTCTTTTTTAAAAAAAATATGTTTTAAATCATTATCAAAAATTTCGAAAAAAAATTTATTATTTTCAAAATAAAAAAGAAAAAGATATTTGAACTGAGTTTTTTTAAAAATATAATATGAAAATCATTTGGAAAATTTTTTTTCTAAATTATGAATTGCGATTTTTTTATTTAAAGTATTTAAACCTTCTGAAATAATGTTTAAAAAATTATTGTCTCATGTTTTTTCATCACAAATAATTAAAATTTTTGAATTATCTTTTAAAAAATAACTGTCAAGAAAAAACAAAATTTTTGATAAATTTTTATTTTTAAAAAATTTTTTTACATTTGTTTCATCTACAATTATTAAAGGTCCTTGCTTGTTTAAAAAAAATTTTTTATCCATTTTTTCCTTTATTTTTTTTAGTATTTTATAAAATAATAATAACTTAAATTTATTAATTTTTTTTAGATATTTTATTTTACTTTAAAAAAAGAATTTTTTATTATTGTTTTTTGGTAAAATTTAAAATTAATATAATAAATATTAAACTTTTATTTTTTACAAATAATAATACAATAAAACAAACAGAAGAAAGGAAGAAATGGCTAAAATTAATATATTCGCGCTCGGTGGTTTAGATGAAAATGGAAAAAATTCTTATGTAATAGAAATTGATGATTCTATTTTTTTGATTAATGCAGGTTCTAAAATCCCTATAAATTCAACCAATGGTGTAGATACATTAATACCTAATTTTAATTATTTAGAAAAAAACAAAAAAAGAATTAAAGGTGTTTTTATCACTGATGCAAAAAATGAATCGTTTTCTGCTTTACCATGATTATTAATGAAAATTAAAAAATTAAAAATTTATTGTTCATCTTTTACAAAATTTTTAATTTTAGATAGAATTTCAAAATACAAAATTGATGAACTAAGTTTTGAAGTAATTTCTGTTGGAAGTAGCAAGATAGATTTTGGTGACAATGTTTCTGTATCTGCTATTTCATTAGCTGGATCAATGGTTGGGACATATGGATGAAATTTTGAAACTGAAGATGGTCACATTTTGGTTTTATTAAACTTTGTTTTAGGATCTTTAGGTGTTTATGGAACAACAGATCTTAAAAAAATAAAGCAAAATATAACTTCACCAAAAGGATTACATTCACTACTAATGGTATCTGGTAATGCAATAGGAAATGCTGTTGGAAATGCTATAGATAAAATTTTTATAACCCCAATAATTGAAACTGTTTTTTTTAATGGTAAACCTGATTCTAGAATAATTGTTGGGGCTCTTGATGAGGAAATGGCTAGTTTACATGAAGTTTTAAATTTAGCTATTAAATATGATAGGCCACTAGCTATTTATGGACGGACATATTCAAAATTAATTGAATTAGTCAAAAAAATAAGAATTAATTCTGAATATGTAGAGATGCCTAAATTTATAGATTATAAAGACATTGATAAAGTAAATAATGCAGTGGTTTTAGTAACTTCTACAAACGAAAGACTTTATAAAAGGTTTCTAAGAATAACTGAAGGAAATGATATTTATTTAAAATTAAGAAAAACGGATAATGTAATAATGGTTGCTCCACCAATTAATGGTTTGGAAGTTTTATATGCGCTTATTTTGGATGAAATAGCAAGAATCACACCTTTAATAACAGATGTTACAGAAAATGAACATTACAAAGCAAGACCTGCTAGAAAAGATATTTATACAATTGTAAAACATCTTAAACCTAAATTTTTTATTCCTTTACAAGGGTTATATAGATATTTAGTTGTTACTTCGCAAATTGCAGCAACAGCAGGAATGAATAGAAGTAATTTAATTATCTTGCAAAATGGAAAAATAGCAACATTTATAGATGGAAAATTGTATTCTACAAAAAAATCAATTAAGGAAGTTGGGGAAGTTATTATTGATGGTTTTGGAATGGGTGATATTTCTACTGAAGTTATAAATGAAAGAGAAACCCTCGCAAGAGAAGGGGTTATAGCAATAACAGGACTAATAGATTACAAAACAAAACAACTAAAAAGTGAATTAAAAATTACAACATCAGGAATAATTACAAGTGAAACAAAAAATGAAGCTTATGAAATTATTTCTTCATTAGGATATCAGCTATTTTTAAATAATAAAAAAATTAATTTAAAAGATATACAAGATAAACTAAAAAAAATGGTAAGAAAAAAAATGTACAAACTTTATGAAAAAGAACCAATGGTTGTAGTGGTGTTTTATGAAATTTAAATTTAACAAATTCAAAAAAATTAATTTTAAACTTTTGTGAGTTTTTTTATTATTTATTCATATTTTTCTTTTTTCTATTTCATTTGTTGAAATACCAATATTGTCATCTTTATTTTCATATACTTTTGGCTTATATTTAGGTTATTTCGCTTGAAGTTATTTAATAATTTTTATTTTGTATAGCATTAAAAAAATTTTTAATTTTAATATTTTAAAAATAAAAAATTTAAAAATAAGTATTTGATTTTTGTCTTTTTTAAATATTTTTATTACATTTTTAGCAATTTTTATTTTAAAAAAAGATTGAAATAATTTAAAAGTTGGCTTTTCTTTTTGACCAAATGATTTTAAGCAATGATGACATGATTATTCATTTGAAAAAAATGCTTTTTTTCCAAGTCATAATCATTATGGTTTTTTTAATATTTTTATTTATTGCATTATTAAAACTATTTCTAGTTCAATAGGAGCAATATTAATACCATTTCTTTTACTGTTTTTTTCAATTTTTTTCAATATAAAATGAAAAAATACTATTTTATTTGTTTTAATTTTTAAAAAAACTTTTATTATGAAATATAATTTTTTTAATAAAAAACAAAAGGAGGATAAAGGATCTGAAAAATGATTTATAGATAAAAATGTAACAACTAAAATTAATGATGAAATTAAAATTGATGATGAAACAAATGAATTTAATTTTGATACAGTTGAAAATGAAACTGAAATTTCACTTTTAGATACAGAAGAAAATCAAACAAAAACAAAAACCGATTTATCATTAACTTTACCTTTTGAAGATCCTTTTGATAATGTCTAAATTAATCCATATGAAATGAGCAGATGCTCAAAAAGAAATTGAAAATGGTGTTGTTTACTTAGAATTCGCAGTTGATTGATGTGGTGACTGTATAATGATGAAGCCCATTATTGAAAAAGTAGCCAATCATTTTGAAAACAATAAAAATGTTAAGATGATTAGAGTTGATGCAGAAGAATCTGGTTTGTTTAGAAAAGCAAACACAAGATTTGAAGTGTTGAGAGTGCCAACACACATTATTTTAAAAAATGGCGAAATTATCTTTAAAAAATTTGAATATATTCATGATTCTATTTTGATTAAAGAAATTGAAAAAGTTTTAAATTAATAAAAAAAACAAGCCAAAAATCGCTTGTTTTTTTTAACATAAAAATATCAAAATTATTTGTTGTAAAACTCAACTATAAATGTTTCGTTAATTTCTTGATTTAATTCAGATCTTTCAGGCAATCTTTTAAGAGTAGATGTAAAATCTTTGTATTCCATTCATTCAGCTTTCACTCTTTTTTCCAAGGATTCTAGAATTTGTACATTTTTTCTTGATTTTTCTTTTAATTCAATCACACTTCCAACAGAAATTTGCATTGAAGGAATATTTGCTTTTTTACCATTAACTAAAAAATGGTTGTGATTAACAAGTTGTCTTGCTTGTCTTCTTGTTAGTGCAAAACCTGCTCTATAAACTAAATTATCTAATCTAGTTTCTAACATTTGTAAAAAGTTTGTACCAACAACACCTTTTCTTTTTGAAGCTTTAAAAAATGTGTTTTTAAATTGCCTTTCATTTACACCGTACATAAAACGAACTTTTTGTTTTTCTTGTAGATGTTGACCATAATCTGAAATTTTTGCTCTTCTTTTAACTTGATCTGCTGATGCTCTTGTATTTTTTGCGAATTCTTTTCCTGATTCTAAAATTGAAAAATTTAGTTTTTTTGATTTTTTGAAAATTGGGCCTGTATATCTTGCCATGTCTTACCTCTTTCTGCATTTAACAAAAAAGGGAGCAACTCTATAATAATTTATTTAAATTTAATGATTTCGACATCCAGCAAGTTTACTCTCAACTTTATTGCAAATTTAAATTTTTTAAAATATGTTACTCAGCTGTGTTAATGCATTTTAAATTTTACCTTATTTTCTAAATAACTAAAGCATTTTTTATAATAAAATGTTAAAATAATTAAGTAAAAGTTCAAGGCGGTAATAATGAATCAGATAACTTTAATTTTGTTTTTAATTCTTTTTATATTTATTTTAGGTGGGTTGTTTTTTTTAATGTATAAAACATTAGTTATAAGACACACAAATACATTAATAAAAAACAAGCAAAATTTAAAAAATCACTCTTTATTTTCAACAAACCAAATTTTGATTGAATTAATTCAAAAAATAAAAGAACACTACAAAAAAAATTCAATTAAAAATGATGAGATTAAAAATTTAGAAGCAAAATGAAAAATAATTCAAAAAAAAGAAGAAACAGTGCTAAATGAAGTTGAAAAAGTTAAATTAAAAAAACAGTTAATAAAAAAAGTGGACAAAAGATTAAGCACATTAGATAAACAATCAAAAATCATTGTTAATGAAATAGAAAAAAAATTTTCAAAAATTTTAGATAACAATGAAAATTTAGAAAAATTATCTTTGTTAAATAAAAATTTAGGGCCTTTAAGAAAATTTTTTGAAAAAAACATTTATTTATATGAAAAAGATAAAGAAAAAATTTATTCTATTTTTAAAAAAATAAATTTAAATATTAGAAAAATAAGAAAAGATGTTCAAGATTTAGAAAAAAGGAGTGAGATTTTAACTTTTTTAACAAATCATAAAAAATTAATTGAAAAATTAATTGATATTTTAAATTTTTCTCCCTTTTTTTGATTGCATATAAATAAATATTTACCGCTTTATTTTGAAGAAGTTAAGAAATTGTATTTTCAAAAAAAAGATATTTTAAATTTAGAAAGTTTTTTTGCTTTTGAAAAAATTGAAATATGATTTAATGAAAAAAAACAAGACATAGTTGATGCATATAAAATAGAAGAGTTTGATCTTGCTCAAGAAGAAATAATAACAGCAATAAAAACACTTGAAGAAATTAAAGAAAATATTTATAAAGAACAAAATATTAAAAATTTTCTAGAAGCACATCAAGAAGAATTTAAAAAAATAATAAAAAATTTTATTGATGTTACAAAAATTCAATTAGAGTTTGCAAAACCTAAATATAAAGATTATTTTCAAGAAATTATCAATTATTTTGAATCATTGTATTTAAATTACAAATTGGAAAAAAATAAAACATTTTATAGGCAATTAAATGATTTAAAAAAAGTTTTAAAAATAATTGAAAATGGTAAAAAAGAAATTAAAAACAAGATGGTAACTGAAAATTTATTTGTATTTAAAAATAAGCAAGCAGATCTAGAAAAACAATTTTTCTTTTTGAAAGAAATAGTAAACAATTTTATTTATCAAACAACAGAAAAAGAAGTTATTTTCACAAATAATGAACTTGAACAAATCAATTTATTGAAAAAAAATGTTAGAGATGTTTTAAATGAAAAAGATCAAAAAAACAAAATTAGAAAAATAATTTTTTTCTTTAAAGAAATTTATAAATTTCAAAATATTTTTAATAAATATACACATAAAGTTATTTTAGATAAAATAATTTCTCAAACAAGTAATTATAGAAACGCGCAAAATAAATTACACATATTGATAAAAAACGCTGAAAATTATAAAAGCACAGGTCATTATGAAAAAGGTATTAATGTAATTTATGAACAAACTACAAAAGGAGTTAAATAATGTATGATCAAATACTTTTGAGATATGGCGAATTAGTTTTAAAAAAAAATAATCGTAAACAATTTGTCAATTGTCTAAAACAAAATATTATTAATATAATAAAAGAAGAACCTTTAATTGAATATGATAGAATGTTTTTGAAATATAACACAAATAATATTGATAAGTTAAATTATATTTTTGGTTTATCATCCTATTCTCCAGTTAAAACATCAAAAAATTCATTAGATGATATTATAAAAACTGTTTTGTCTGAAATTGATGATTTTACAAAAACTTTCCGTTTATCTATAAGAAGAAATTGAAAAGGTTTTGAATATTCATCTGAAGAATTAACACATATTATTGCAAAAGCTATTTTGCAGCATAAACCAAATTTAAAAGTTTCTTTAAAAAAATATGATCAAAATATAAATATTGAAATTAGAAAAAATAATACCTATATTTTTTCTAAAAATATTCAAGGATTAGGTGGTTTACCTGTAGGTATAACAGGAAAAAGTTTACATTTAATTTCTGGAGGTATTGATTCACCTGTTGCTGCTTTTCAGTTAATGAAAAGAGGTGTAAAAATAGATTTACTTTCATTTATAACACCACCTACAACAGATGAAAAAACAGTTCAAAAATTAGATAAAATAGTTGAAATTTTAAATCAATATCAAACTAGTACAAAACTCTATCAAATTAATTACACAGATGTAATGAATTATATTTCCCTTGTTTCAGATCAATCATACAAAATAACTTTAATGAGAAGAAGTTTTTATAGAATAGCAACATTTTTGGCTAAAAAATATAAATATCAATCAATTTCAAATGGTGAAAATTTAGCTCAAGTTGCTTCTCAAACAATGGAATCTATTTATGTAATTTCCGCTGTAACAGACATACCTATTTTTAGACCGCTTTTAACTTTTGATAAAAATGAAATTATTAAAATTGGTGAAAAAATCAATACATATAATTTATCAATAATAAAAGCTAATGAAACTTGTGAACTATTCGCTCCTAAAAATCCAATTATAAAACCTACAATTGAAAAAGCATTAGAACTTGAAAATGAATTAGATAACTTAATTCAAATGGAAAAAAATCTTTTGATAAACAAAATGGTCAAGAAAAATTTTAGTAATTAATTTTTGTTTAATAAATAAACTATATTTCATATATAATTCAAATTATGTTTAAAAATCAATTTGACCATAAAAATGTTGAACAAAAATGACAAAAAATTTGAGATAAAACTAATGCTTTTAAAACAACAAATGATAAAAATAAAAAATATTATGTGTTAGATATGTTTCCATACCCTTCAGCTTCAGGACTTCATGTTGGACATCCTGAAGGTTATACAGCATCAGATATAGTAGCAAGATACAAAAGATTAAATGATTTTGATGTTTTACATCCGATTGGTTGAGATGCTTTTGGACTACCAGCTGAACAATATGCGCTTAATACCAAAAATCATCCAGCTACTTTCACAAATAATAATATAGAACTATTTAAAAAACAGTTGAAGTCACTTGGTTTCTCATATGATTGAGCTAAAGAAATAAACACTACAGATCCAAATTATTACAAGTGAACACAATGAATTTTTAAAGAATTATATAAAAATAATTTAGCAGAAATTAAAAAAATAGATGTAAATTGATGTGAAGAATTAGGAACAGTTTTAGCAAATGAAGAAGTTTTAACTGATTCAAAAGGAAATAAAGTCAGTGAAAGAGGGTCTTTTCCTGTTGTTAAAAAACCAATGTTTCAATGAGTTTTAAAAATCACTGAATATGCAGATAGATTAATTAAAGATTTGGATGAAGTAAATTATCCAGAATCTTTAAAAATTCTTCAAAAAAATTGAATTGGTAAGTCTAACGGTTATGTTGTTAAATTTAAAATAGAAAATTTAAACGAAATAATAGATGTTTTTACAACTAGAATTGATACAATTTTTGGTGTTACATTTTTAGGATTGGCACATGACCATGAATTTGCAGATAAAATCAAAATCAAAAATTCTAAATTTGCTAAAAAAATAGAACAAATCAAAAATTCAGTTAATGAAAAATTTCAAAACACTAATCAAAAAAACAAAGATGGTTTTTTTACTGGTTATTACGCAATAAACCCAATAAATAATAATAGAATACCAATTTATATTTGTGATTATGTATTTAAATCTTATGGAACTGGAGCTATTATGGGCGTTCCCTCCGAAGATGAAAGAGATAATGATTTTGCAAAATTATTTAATTTAAAAGTTATTGATATCTACAAAGTTAATAATGGTGAAAAAGTTCTTTTTAATACAATAAATTTTGATAATTTGAATCAACAAGAAGCAACAGAAAAAGTATTTATTTTTCTAAATAAATTAAATTTAGCTATTAAAAAAATTAGTTACAAATTAAGAGATTGAATTTTTTCAAGACAAAGATATTGAGGAGAACCTTTCCCTGTTTATTTCGATGAAAATAATAATATTTATCTTGAGGAAAAATTAGTTGAATTACCTTTTATTGAGGACATTGAACCTTCTAAAACAGGTGAATCACCATTAGCAAACAAAAAAGATTGATTAATTTTTGAAAAAAATGGTAAAAAATACAGAAGAGAAACAAATACAATGCCACAATCAGCTGGTAGTTCATGATATTTTTTAGCATATATATTAAAAAATGATGATGGAACTTACTTAGAATTAAATTCAGCAGAAGCATTTGAAAGATTTAAAAAATGAATGCCTGTAGATCTTTATATTGGTGGTCAAGAGCATGCTGTAGGTCATTTATTGTATTCAAGATTTTGACAAAAATTTTTATATGATAAAAAAATTGTCCCACATAATGAGCCATTTATGAAAATAGTAAATCAAGGAATGATTTTAGGTCCTGATGGTCAAAAAATGTCCAAAAGTAGGGGCAATGTAATAAACCCTGATGATATAGTTGAAGAACTTGGTGCAGATACATTGAGACTTTATGAAATGTTTATGGGGCCTTTAGTTGATACGAAAGAATGAAGCACAAAAACTATTAGAAGCATCAGAAAATGACTAGATCGTGTTTGAGTTATAATTACAAAATTTGCCAAAAACGCTCAATTATTGGATGCTAATTTTGAAGATAAAGAGTTTATTTCTATTTGACAAAACACAATTAAAGATACCACAGAAGCTATTGAAAAATTAAAATTTAATATTGCAATTAGTAAATTTATGGTATTTATAAATGCACTATATAAAGTGGAAAAAATACCTTCATTAAAACCTATTGAAGATTTTTTGATTATGTTATCTACTTTCGCACCTCACATATCAGAGGAATTATTAGAAATAATCAATTCTAAACAAATTAAATACCACAAATGACCAAAATATAATGATGAATTAATTATTTTGGAAAAAATTCAAATCCCTGTTCAAGTTAATGGAAAAATTAGAGGATTTGTTGAAAAAGAAGAAAAAGATACAGCTGAACAATTAATTCAAAAAGCAAAAAACATTACAAATGTTCAAAAACATTTAAAAGATAAGCCTATTAAAAAAGAACATTATGTTGAAGACAAAATTATTATTTTGAATAATTAAAGTGATGAAAACTTTAAAAGTTTACTGATTTTAAAGCAATAAATGATTCTTTTTTCAAAATATTTAAGAAAAGTTATGAAATTTTCCTTTCAAAGTTTTAAAAAGTATTAAAAAAACAATATTTATAATTAAAATTAAGCCACATTTACATAAAAATCAAAAATTTGAATTTATTGTATATAATATTTAATTAGGAACAAAATTTAAAACATGCTTTGCTTTTCCTAATAATAATGTTATTCATGCAATTAATGATTCGAATTTTTATTTTTTAAAAAAATAAGTGATTATTTAGATAAAAAAATGTTCCAAAATAATTATTCTCAAAATACAAAAAAAAATTTTACAAATGTTCTTATAAAAAATGTAAATGATAAAAAACTATTTAGAGGTGATAGTGTTTAAGTTATATTTATTGAAATTTTTTAATTTATAAAATAACAAGTTGAATCATAAATACAACTTAAATCCAAAATACGAACTTTTCACAATAAAACAATTGCAAAGCAATATAATTTTTTGAAAAAGAATTATTTATTTATCTAAATGATCATACAAAAATACTTATTCTTCTATATAACAATATAATTAAAATAGAAGAAAAAATCAAAAAATTTAAAAATAGTTAAAACTATAAAAAACTCTTTAACCCAAGTAGTAAAAGAAATAAATAAAAAAATACAGTTTAATCTTGAAATGGTAATAATTTAACAACTTTTAGATAAATTAAAAAAAAGAAAATGAAATAAGTTAAAAAGACTATAAAAAATGCCCAAAATTCAAACAGTTACCAGTTTTATAACGAATTTGTTGATTTTTAAATGATTAGCATAATTTATTTTTATTAAATATCGAAAACTTTTGTATTAAAAAAATAATCTTTTTAAAAAATTATTCTTTTTATAAAAAAGACTTATTTTTTATTTTACTCAAAATAAGATCTAGATTTTTTTCCAAAAATTGAGTATTTTTGTTGTTAATTATAATAAAGTCAGACACAACCTTTACAGTATGTGCGTTTTTGTTTTTTTTAAATTTTTCCTTTTTTTTAACTTTTTTTAATGTTTTAAAAAAAGTTAAATTAGTTTTTCTTTTTTCTCTTAAAATCCTTTTTAACCAATTTGCTTTTAAAAATATGCAAAAAGTTTGAGAATGTAGTTTTTTAATTTCTAAATAAATATTTTTATCATAAAGAGATTCTAAAACAATATTTTTATCTTTTGCTTCTTCCAAAATTAAATTAATAAAATTTAAATAAATATTTTTTATTTTAAACAACTTGGATAGTGATTCAGAAAAGTTATTTTCATTATATTCTATATTATTAATTTGCATTAATTTTTTTTGAATTTTAATAATTTTTATTCTTTGGAAATTATGTTTTTTTTCCAAATAAATACCTGTATGACTTTTGCCACTTTCACTCATTCCTCCAATAAATACAATAATATTATTTTTCATTTTTATACCTCAAATTATTTTTTTATTTAAAATAAATTTTATACTTTAAATGATATAATAAAAGCGTGGATATTTTTTGAATTTTCTTGCTTTTAATATTGGTAATTTTTTTAAATGTTAAATTTAAATTAAATATAATTTTTTTGTTAATTTCTATGTCTTTTTTAGTCATGCTTTTTACATTTTTGAACAAAAATAATGATTTAGATTTATTTCTTATTTTTAAAAATTATTTTTCATATGCTTTTTCAGAAAAAATAGGGAAAATTGGAACATGAATTTTGTTAGGATATATTTTTTCACATTTAATTGATGAATTAAATTTAATCAATATTAATGATATAAAATTCAATAAAAACACATTATTTATAGCTATATTTTTATTGAATTTTATATCATTAATATTGGCAGGTTTATTATTTTTTGAAATTGTTTTAATAATGTTTTTGTCTTTAATAAAAAAAATAAAACAAAAAATAAATTCTAAAATTTCATGAATGTGTTTATCATTGTTTTTAATTTCTATTGCATTAGGTCATATTTTTGTTTTTCCTTCAGTAGGTCCTTCTATTATTATTGAGAAGTTAAATATTGAGATCATTTCTATAAAAATTTACACAACTATTTTTTTATTTATATTTAATATATTTATTATTATGCACATATTTTTGTTTTTATTTAAAAACAAATTACTAATAAAAAATAATTTAAATTTAAATGAACAAACTCACCCAATCTTGCTATTAAAATATTTTTTATTTTTAATACCATTTTTTAGTATAGCTATTTTTAAATTTTTAAACTTAAAATATAAAAAAAATATTGTTTTTTATATTTTAAGCGAACCTTTAAGTTTTTTTGTAATTTTTATTGCCTTTTTATATTTTTTACTTGCTATAAAGAATATAAAAAATAAATCTAAATATAATTATAATTCATTAAATAATAAATTAAATTCAGCAGGAAACATAATTTTAGTAATTTGTTCTACTTCTTTATTATCATTTGCTTTACAAAACACAAACATAATTACTATGTTATCAACATCATTAATTCATAAAAAAGAACATTTAATTTTTTTGGCATTTGCCTTTTCCTTATTTTTAAGAGTTTCAATTGGATCTGCTACAATTTCTTTTTTAATTACTTTTTCACTTTTGGAAAAATTTATAATTTTTAATACAAGTTATTCACTAAAATATGTGGGTATTATTTTGTCTATTGGTGCAGGTTCTAGCTCTGTCTCTCACATAAATGATACAGGCTTTTGGTTAATTAATAAAACATTTGGTTTAAATTTAAAAGAAACATTTAAAATTTGAACTATACCTTTATTTTTCGTTAGTCTGATAATATTTTTTATTTCAATAATTTTATTTTATTCTGGAAAGGCATATTAAAATGAAAAAAATATTTAAGTTAAACAACTCTATTATAACTTTAAATTTAAACAAAAATTTAGTTTGCAAAAAAAATAATTTAAGTTTTTATCAAATAAGTTTAATAAATGAAATTAAAAAATATTGAAAACTACCTAACATTTATTTAAATGATAAAAAAATTTGTATGAGTATAATAAATGAACCTATTTTATCTGAGTATATTAAATATGATCAAATTCCTAAATTATTTTTTCAATCTCTAAATTTAAGCATTAAAAATATTCAACAAAAAATTTCATACACATACAATGATTGTGAAAAATTTTTTTTAAAAAGATATACAAGACTAAATGATTGGTATGGTATATTTTCAAATAACAAAAAATTGAAATTTATTTTAATTGTAAAACAAAAATACAAAAAAATTATAAAACAATATCAAAATAATTATTGAATTTCTAATGGTGATTTTCATTTTAATAATATTTTTTATCCTAATTTTTTAATAGATTATGACAATATAAATTTTTTTCCAATTTTTTATGACTTAGTAAATTTTTTAGCTTTTGAAATATTAAATAATATTTTTGGTATAAAACAAAAAAATGTTTTGAGATTACAAAAATATTTGAGACAAAATCAAATAAACAAAAAAAAATATTGTAAAAAAAAATGAATAAAAAATATAAAAAAAATTTATTTTTGATTTAAAAAAATAATAAATAATTTTGTTTTTAAAAATTTTATTTTAATTTTAGTTTTTAGACTTTTGACAATGAACAATTGAACAGAAACAAATTTATTTAAGCTTAAATATTTGTTTTATTTAAAAAATGAAAAAAAATTGTGATTATTTATGGAGAAAAATGTTAATTTCTTTTAATGGTTTAGATAAGGTTGGCAAAACAACGATTGCGAAGTTATTTTATTTACGAAATAGTGAAAATTGTATTTTTTTAAATATTATTTCTCCTTTGCAAAAAGGTGAATGATTTAAAATAAAAAATGAAGAATTAATTGATATATTTTTGGATGAATATAAAAAAATATATACTTTATCAAAACAAACAGAAAAAATAATTGTTTTAGATAAAGGATTGAAAGAATTGGAAAGAAGATTATTAGCAACCGCAATATTTAGCGGCATATCTAAAAAAAAATTTTATTTAACATGGAATCAAAAAATAAAAAATAAAAAAATCGAAGAAGAAAATGCTACTTTTTTAATAAAAAGAAAAAAAAGAATAATTGATTATAAAAACAAAAAATATTTTAGGTACCAAAAAATTTTACAAAATATTCATTTTACTTATAAAGCAAACATAGTTTTAAACATGGATAAAATAAGTTTATTTAATTCATTAAAAAAAATTGAAACATTTTTAAATTTAAATAAAAATTATTTAGAAAAATTAAGAAAAATAAAAAATATTGAATTAAATAAAGAAATGACAATAAAAAAATTTAATAAAATATTTTATTGCTATTTTTTGAAATTAAAATCAAAATATAAGTTTGATTATTTTTTAACTGGTAGTTATTCTAATTCTCAAAATTCTGAAAATAGTGATTTAGATATTTTGATTTTAATAGATGATAAATATTACAATTCTTTTATGCTAAATGAAAAAATTGGTACTTGAAATAATGTCGGTATTAATGTTATTTCAAAAAAATATAAAAATTTTGAATACATAAAAAATAGAAGTTATTTATATTTAGAAAAAAAGTTATTTATCAATGAAAAAAGAGATAAAATTGAAAGAGTTTTTAATTCTATTTATTTGATTCATTTGCTCAAATCTAAAATATTAAAAAAAGAAATAATTCCTATAAAAATTATTATTATTTTAATTAAAAATTTTTTTTATTTATTTGGCGTTGTGCCTAAAAACAAAAACGAAACTTTGTTATTTTTTGATTTTTTTATTGACAGAAATAAAAATCAAAAAAATAATTATGATTTAGTCTTGACAATTGAAAAGGAGTTTATAAAATGATGAAAAATATTATTTGGAAAAAAAGTAAATTTTCATTTTTAATAAAAATAAAAATTTTTATTTATGTGTTTTTTCTTTTTTTTGGCACACTTTTTATTTATTTACCTTCTTTATTTTTGCAAAAAATATATAGCAACAACTGAAATGTTTTGCAACAAATTTTTTTATTTTTTTCACTCACTTTAATAGCACGTCTATTTATAAATTACATAATAATGTTCACTGGTGAAAAAATTAAAAAAAGTATTGAATTTAGTTATCGTGAATTTATATATCAGAAATTGGTGTCACAAGAAAATGATGTATTTACAAAAACTAACATAAATTTTTTAAGTATTAGTATTAATAAAAATATAAATATTTACGCAGATAATTTAACAAATATAATTCAAAGCATTATTTTTACAACTGTAGCTTTTCTTTATTCACTAATTTATCTATTGTTACAGCATTATTCACTATTTTTATTTTCTTTTTTTATTATAATAATCTGAATTTTTTTTTCATTGTTTATAAAACCAAAATTATTTTATAGTATGAAAACTTTGAATAAGACTGAGGTTGAGTTTACTGATGATTTTAATAATATATTAAAAAATGCATATATACCAATAAATCTTAAAAAAGATAAATATGTTTTCAATAAAATACATAGCAAAAATCAAAATCTTTATTCAAAATCTAAAAAATTTATTATTATAAAATCTTTAAATAGTGCTTTTACAAATTTAATATTTGGTTTAAGTCAAATTGGGATAATAATTATTGGAATTTTTTTGCAAAAAAAACAATTATTAAGTAATGAAAATAGTTTATCATCTATAATATATTTATCAGGATTAATGAATATACCATTAGTTAGAATAGAAAAATTTTTTAATGATTTAGTTAGTTTGAAAACATCTAAAACAGAAATAATTAATAATATTGAAAAATGAGGTCTTAAAAGAAGAGAATTATTTTTTGAGCCCATTGAAACAATTTGTTTTAAAAATGTTTCATTAAATTTAACACCTAAAATAAACTTGTTTAAAAATGTAAATATTACTCTTGAAAAAAATGATATTTTAAAAATTTCAGGAAAATCAGGTGTTGGGAAATCTACTTTTGCTAACCTTTTAATTAAAAAAAATATAGAATATAGTGGCGAAATTCTTTTAAATAATAAATTTAACATAAAAAATTATAATATTAATTTAGGGTATATTCATCAAGAATTATCTCTTTTTCCGGGAACTATAAAAGAAAATATTGTTTTGGACAAAGGGGATGATGTTAATTGAAACATTTTTTATAAAGTTTTAGAAATTGTAAATCTTGTTTTTTTGAAAGATAAAATAGAATCAGATGTTTCAACATTGTCAATAGGTGAAAAAAGAAGAATAGAAATAGCTAGAGTTTTATATCATGAACCAGAAATTATTATTTTTGATGAAGCATTCACCGGAATAGATGATTTTAATAAAAAAATAATTCTCGAAAAAATGTTAAGTATGTTAAAAAACAAAATTTTTATTTTTATTACTCATGATGAAAAAATTCAAATTCACAATAAAGAAATTAAAATTAAAAAGGTAAATAATGAAAAAAATTAATGAATTAATTAAATTGATAAAAACACAATATAAATGTTTTAATATTATCATAAAAAAACATGGATCTTCTAAATATAAAATAAATTATAACATAACTAATTCCCCTAGACTATCAAGTGATGATGACATAATGATAATTTTTGATTTAAAAAACTTAGACTATAAAGATCTTAAAATTGCAATTCATAAAATAATTAATAATATATTTTTATTAGCTAAAGTTATGTGTGAAAAAGAATTATATAAAGTAAAACTTTTTCCTTCATTATTGAGAATTACAACCAAAGAAAAAATTTTTGATTTGTCATTTTGCTTTTTGAAAAATAACAATTATTTTACATTTGATAACATGAATAGCAAAGTTGTTAAAGTAGATTTGTTTACATTTGAAAACGAAATAAAAAAATTTATTAAAAAAACAAAATATGGTAAACATACCTTGAAATTCATTAAAACATTCATGGCATGTTATAGAATATATCAGCATAGATTGCCCAAAGGTCAATTGCTGACTATTTTGACGTTAAAATTATATAATGAGCAAAAAAACTTAGAATCCACTATTTTTTATACACTTAAAAATATTTTTGAATATGTTAAACAAAATTTTTTATTTTTTACAGATTCTAGTCCAGAAAAATTTATTTATTATAAAAAAATTAAAATAAAAATTAAATTTGATAAACTTGCATTTGAAAGTTTTATAAAAATTTTAAATAGTTTTTTAACTTTAGAAAAATCATTAAAACTTTATTTAAAATAATTTATATATAATTAATTTTGTGATTTTAATATTTGTTAATTTACTTTTAAAATCTAATATTACAAATTCAAAAAAAGTTTAAAATTTAAATAATGATTACAAAATCCATTTAAAATTTTAATGATTTAAGCAACTTTTTAATATAAAAAAATTTATTAAAAAAACAAAACATTTATTTATTGTTTTTTGTAAATTTTTTATTTTTTTTAATTACAGCAGAAATAAGTGTGCTATCTATATTATTAATTTTAAATTGATGTTGCAGTGATGCTATATCTTTAGGTAAACATTTACCACCATACCCTCTATTTTCTTCATAAACAAAAGTATGGCTAGACCCAATTCTTGGATCGGCGATTCATAACTCACGTGCGATGTTGTAATTTATATTTAATTTTTTAGCAATTTCATACATTTCATTACAAAAAGTGACTTTTGTAGCTAAAAAAGCATTTTCCATATATTTGGCAAGTTCAGCTTCATCACTAGAACATTGATAAATTTTAACATTTGAGTTAATTACTTTTTGATAAATTTTTATTGCTAAATTTCTTGCTTTTTCTCCCCCACCTAATGTTATTCAGTTTCTATCGCTCAACTTAGTAAAAGGGTGGGCAATAGTTTCGCCATAATATTCTGGCTGAAAAACAATCAATTTTTTATATTTTTCTACCATTTTTTTAGTAAAACCAATTTCAACTGTAGATCTTATAATAAACAATTTAGCATTACTTTCAGCAATTATTTCTTCAACAATTGATGTATCACAACTACCATCCTTTTTTTGATTAGTAGGAACACAAATAAAAACAGCATCACAAACATCTAGTTTTTTTATGTCTTTTTCAATTTTTACATTTTTGTCTTTGTTTAGCTTAGGGTCTATATCATAAATTAATGAATCAGTAAATAGCGATTTCATTGCTTTCCCTACTACACCATAACCAATTATTCCTGTTTTCAACATTTTAGTTAACTCCTATTTTTTCTTTTAAATCATCAATGTAAAACATTATGTCTTTATTTTGTATAAATTTTTTTGAATATTTTTTTATATTGTTTTTGATAAATTCTTCTAAGCTAAAATTATTTGAATATTCATACAATTTTTGCTTAATAACTTTAAAACATTTTAATTTATAAATGTTTAAAATATTTTCAAAATCTCAAGGTATAGAAGCTCTTAGAACATTTATATATTCAAAATCATTTGAACTATTAATTATTTTGTCTAGTGAATCTTCATTATAAAAAGCACCATTATTGTTAATATAAATAATTTTATTAAAATTTTTATTATTTAAAATTTCATTGTAAATTCTTTTTTCTTGTAAATTATCTTTTTTATAAATTCAAATTTTTTCTTTTAAGTAAACATCATATTTAATTAAAAAATTTATATAATCTTTTATTCTTTCGTTGCAATTGTTCAAAAATAAAAGCACTGTAAAATTTTGATTTTTTTGATTTTTTAATGAATCAAAGAATTTTTTAATTCTTTCTGGCGAAGAATTTTTTCAATTTAAAAATATTAAATTATCTTTTAATTCAATTTCAAATTTTGAAATAGCATTTATTTTATCTACTTTAGTACATTCAAAAATTAAATGCTCACCAATTAAATTTAAACTTTCTGTATTAACACCTGAAGTTTCTCATACATTATTAATTTTAAAATTTCATTTTTCAAAAAGAGCTTCATAAAATTTTATGTTTCTATGATGTTCATTTATTGTTGAAAAAATAGTTTTTTTATAAAAATTATGAGATTTTGAATATTCTTGAGTCCCATTTAACCTTGTTTCGGTTTTGTTTACATAATTATAAAAAGGATTACATATACTAATAATTGCTTTGCCATTTATTTCTAATAAATTATTTATTTTTTGTACAATATTTTTTGCTTCCAAATCATCAACAAAGCAAAGAACTAAGTTCGAATTTATTAGCTCAAATGTTTTTTTAATATCATTAACATCTTTATAAATTTCAATATTGTTTTTAGCATTAGCTTCTATAGTTTTTTGATCAGGGTCATAAGCTGAAAATTTTATTTTTTCGTTTAAGCTATTTGCAATTCTGCATTTACCAGCACCATAATCAAAAGCATTTTTTGGTTTGTGCTTTTCTATTATTTTTTTTACCAATGTATCATGTATATCTTCTTTCCTCAAATCATTAAAAAGCCTATAAAAAATTTCAATTCCATAATTACTATAATCTATTAATTGATATTTATTACAAAAATGACTTAAAACAATTATTTTTCAAAAATTTTGTGAATTTGTTGGGTATTTAAGCATTTTGTAAACAATTTTCATACTTTTGTTAAAGTGTTCTTCATCATAATGTAGAAATGACTCACCATAATCAATTCATTTAAGTTTGTCATTAACAACAATAAAGTTTTCTTTTTTAAAATTTGTAATTTCTAAATTATTTTTTTTCAAAAATTTAATTAAATTAATAATTTCAAGGACATACCCACTTTTGTAAATTTGAAATTTTGGTTCGAAAGGGTATTTTATTATAGAATTGGTTTTGTCTTTAATTACATCTACTTTTATTAATTGATTTTCTTTTTTTAAATTTTTTAATGATTCATTTACTTTATTTAAAATGTCTAAATTTTTTAATTTATAAAAAATTTTGTAAACTCATTTATCATCATGAAAAACAACGGCTTCATTTCCAGAACCTAATTTTTTTATATTCTTAATTTTAAAAACTTTTTTTATTTTATTTTTTAAAGAATCTTCATTTTGTAAAAGAAGTTTTTTTGAAAATGCAAAATTTCAAAAAGTATAATTTGATTTTATATTTTTTTCATCTATTATTTTTCTAAAACGTTCAATAAGTTTTAATAAATTTTTAAAATTAAAAAAATTACTATATTTTTGATCATTTGCAATTTTTAATAAGCCAATAATTCTAAAATAACACAAAACAAAATTAGTGCTTTTTTTTAAAAAATTAAGTTTAAATAGTTCATTAAATTCATCAATTGTTACATATCCATTATGTTCATAAATTTTAGTAAATGAATAACCAATAAAATCATCTATTATTTTTTCTATTTCATCTGCATAATTAAATTTAAAAAAATTATTTTCATGAAAAGTTGTAAAAGTAGAAGATACAATCTTAAATTTTTCTTTTTTAGCTAGAATTGTTCAAAAAAAATCACTTCTTCTTGCAAATTTTTTATTATATAAAAATGAAATGTTAGGTATTTTTAAAATGTTTTTGTTAAAAATTAAGGTATTACCACCTCTGTTTTTTGTAATAATTTGCTTTTCTGAATTGTTAAATAAAAATCTAGTTTGAGCCTTTTTCGCAAAAATATCATCTAATGTTTTGGTTTTGTCAAAATCAACTCTTAATGGTGTTTCTCAATGTGTTTTATTTTTTTCATCTGTCAAATCATAATAATAATCTTTTTTATAGTAAATTTTGTTGTCATATATATCATTTTTATTTAAATATTTAAAATAAACAAAATCTAATAGATTTGTTCTTAATGTAGATAAAAAAGGTAGTGGTGGTTGATTAGAGTAACCTCCTATAAGAGCATCACATTTATCTTTATATTTACTAATGACTTTATCAATTTGAACTTGTTTTTTTATTTTTTTAGTGCCATCAAAATTAATTTCATAAAAATCCATGTCATCATCTAAAATTCATGCTATTTCATTTTTTTGTATTAATTCATAAAGCATAAATTGCAATGTTGTTCTTGCTAAAGCAATTGTGTTTAAATTTTTATTGTTTTTGATTTGTGATTTTAAAATATTCAATTTTAAATTGTGTTTTATAAAATGTTTGGCTTCAGGCAATGTTATAAGTTTTAAATCAATATTTTTATAATCATTATACAAATGATCATATCCATTGTTGTTTTCAAAGTTAGCCAATGCAACAATTTTTGTATTTTTATAATTAAAATCTATAATGTTTTGAATAAATTTTCTTAAATTTTTTTCTGAGGTTGAAACAAAACTAAAGATAATTGTATTTTCATCATCACTTTTTTCTTTAAGTGATGAAAATTTATCATTGTTATTCGTATTTCTAGATCTAATTTTAAATTTTTGTTGAATATTTTTTACTGTTAAATGAACTTTGAATTTTTTTGCTCTTTCTAAAAAACTTTTTGTTTCATTATCATTCATTAATCCACCATATTTAACAAAAAATTTTGAAAAACTATCTCTTTTGTTTTTTACATCTTTTGTTAAACGTGATTTGGAATGTGAAGTGTTAATATTAACTAAAAAATCATTAATAAATTTTATTTTAGGTTTCAATAAAAAAATTCTTGTAAATAAATCTCTATCTGTTGTAGAAGATAGATTTTCATCAAATGCACCTGCTTCTAATAAAGTGTTGAGTTTAACAAATGTATTAGATCCTTGTATACCGGGATTAGTCACTAAAAAATCTTTATAGTTTAATTGTTTTTTAACTTTTAGTTTTGAAAAAAATATTTCATTTTTATCATTCTTATTAATAAAATTTAAATTTGATATTACAAGATCTACATCATTTTTACCATTTAATTTATTAACACATTTTTCTAAATATTCTTTTTCTCAAAAATCATCATCATCCAAAAAAGCAATGTATGTATTTTGAAATTCTAGTTTTTTTTCAATTTTTTTGCTTATTATATAAGTTAATGTGGCATTTAAATTAGCACCATAATTTTTAGCTCCATCATTTTCAAGAAATGTAAAATTAAATCTATTTTTCAATTCTTTTTCATTTTGTTTTTCTTCCAAAATATTTGAATTTGATGAAACTATTATTTCATGTGGCGCAAAGGTTTGGCTACTAACTGATAAAATAGCTTTTTTTAATAATTCAGAACGATTTTTAGTAGCTATTATTACTATAACTTTTATTTTTTTCATAATTATTCCTTAGAACCTTTTCATGACATTATATATATATATATATATTGGAAGAGTTTTTTAAAAAAACAAAAAAAACACATAAAAAATATCATTTTTTATCATTTTTTATTTTATTAATATAAAAATTGCATTTTTTGTACACAAAATTTCAACATAATTTTTTTAAATTTTAAAAAAACTAAAAATGTATTAAAATTTTATAGATAAAATTTATTTTAAATTTTTTACTATAAACTAAATTCAAAAATACATAGATTAAAGAGGTAATATGAAAAAAGGTACATGAAAAAATATTGTTAATGCAATCGAAGAAATGGAAAATATTTTTATTTTTCATCATATTAGACCTGATGGTGATTGTTTAGGTTCGCAATTTGGATTAGGTAAATTAATTCAGAAAAATTTTCCTAAAAAAAATGTTTTTTTTATTGGTGATTCAAAAAATATTTTAAATTTTTTAAATTTTAATCACGATGATGAAAAAACAATTGATAGTAAATTTTTTAAAAATTCTTTAGGAATTGTAGTGGATGCTTCTAGTGCTGATAGATTGGAAAAAGTTGAATTAATTCATTCTAAAAAAATAACAAAAATGGCAAGAATTGATCATCATCCTAATTTAGCTGACATTAATTATGATATTAACTGAGTAGATTCATCATATGTAGCTGCTGCTGAAATGATTGGTTATTTAGCGATGAAAGCAAAATGAAAAATTACTCCAGAAGCTGCTGAATATATTTATTTAGGAATTAACACAGATTCAGGGAGATTTTTGTTTGCTAATACTTCTGCTAGAACTTTTAGTGTAGTTTCTCATCTATTAAAAAATAACTTAAATTTAGATAGAATTCATTTAAATTTAGCACAAAAATCATTAAATTTAGCTAAATTCAATGGTGAAGTTTTACTTAACTTTAAAACTAAAGGAAAAGTAAATTATTACTATGTAACTAGAGAAATACAAGAAAAATATAACTTAAAATATGAAGAAGCTTCACAAGTAAATATACTATCAAATGTTGGTGATTCAAGAATATGAATTTTCTTTATTGATCAAGCAGATAGTTTTATTAGAGTTAGGTTAAGATCTAATGGTCCTAAGGTTAATATAATTGGTAGACAATACAATGGTGGCGGGCATGATCAAGCTTCAGGAGCTATGATTAAAGATCCTGAAATAATTGATGAAATAGTGGAAAAAGCAGCAAAATTAGCGGAGGAATATATAAATGAAAAAAGGTAGCATCCAACAAGTTACAGAAGAAATATTAAATCATAATAATATTGTTATTTTTCACCATATTAGACCTGATGGTGATTGTTTAGGGGCTCAATTTGGACTAAAGGAACTAATACAAAATAATTTTCCTGATAAAAAAGTATTAGCTATTGGAGACAAACAAAACTTATTTACTTTTTTAGATATAGAGCATGACAAAATACCAAATGATGATTTCTTAAAAAATGCATTAGCTATCATTGTGGATGCTAATTTCAAAGATAGAATTGAAAATAGATATCTTTTAGATGAAAACAAATTTAAAACAGTAATAAGAATAGATCACCACCCAAATGATGATGATCTTAATGCTAAATCTTTGTGAGTTGATTCAAGTTATGTCGCTTGCTGTGAGCAAATTGCTCATTTAGCTTTTCGAAACAAATGAAAAGTTACACCCAAAGCAGCTGAATACATTTATTTAGGAATTTATACAGATTCAGGAAGATTTTTATTTAATAATACAAGCCACAGAACACTTTTGTTAACATCTAAATTATGAAAAACAAAAGCAGATGTAAATAAAATACACTCTAACATAACCAGAAGTTCTTTGAATGATATTAGGTTCAATGCATATATTCAATCAAATTTTAAAAGTCTTGATAATGTTGTTTATTATGTTTTAGATTTAAAAAAACAAAAAGAATTTGATAAAACACCTAATCAAGCAACAAGACCAAATTTATTAGCAAATATTGAAAATTTCAACATTTGATTATCATTTGTTCAAGAAGAAAAAAACAAATGAAGAGTTGAATCCAGATCTAATGGGCCAATTGTAAGAGATGTTGCTGTAAAATGAGGTGGTGGTGGGCATGCCAACGCTTCAGGCGCTATAATTAATAGCAAGAAAAAAATTGAATTAATAGTTAAAGACTGTCAAGAAGTTGTAAATGCTTGAAAGCTAAAAAATAAATAGCTTAAATATAAACATTTTTAACAAATAAAAAGTAAAAAGTTATATAATTTAAAATATAAATTATGATTTATAATTAAAAATATAATTAAATTAATAAGGAGAAAACATGAAAATTATATCAATAGGTGCAAATCATGCTGGTACATCTTTTTTAAGAACATTAAAAAAAGTTGCACCTGAACATGAAGTTGTTGCATACGATAGAAATACTGATATCTCATTTTTAGGTTGTGGTATTGCTTTATGAGTAGGAGGAGAATTTGAAAATCCTGATGGTTTATTTTATTCAAGCATCGAAGAATTGAAATCATTAGGAATTGACATGAAAATTTCACATGATGTTATCCAAGTTAACAGAAGTGAAAAATATGTTGTTGTTAGAAATTTAGAAACAGGTGAAGAGTTCAAAGATTACTATGACAAATTAGTTTATGCTGGAGGGACATGACCAATTGTTCCACCATTTGAAAATGTTAATTTAGAAAACATCTTAATTTCTAAAATTTTCGCCCATGCAAAAGAAATTAAAGCTAAAGCAGTAGACCCAACAATAAAAGATGTTGTTATTATTGGAGCGGGATACATTGGTATTGAACTTGTTGAAGCATTCCACAAATATGGAAAAAGAGTAACTCTTGTTGATATGCAAGATAGAATTATTCCTAATTATTTTGATAGTGAATTTACATCAAAAGTTGAAAACTCAATGGCAAGTCACGGAATTAGAGTTAGACTCGGAGAAAAAGTTGAAAAATTCTTAACAAATGATGGTGTTAAAGTTTCTGGTGTTGTAACAGATAAAGATGCTTATAATGCTGATTTAGTAATTTTAGCAATCGGATTTAGACCAAATACAGATTTAATCCAAGGTGTAGACAAATTACCAAATGGAGCAATTAAAGTTGATCAATTCCAAAGATCATTAAGTGATCAAGATATATATGTAATTGGTGATTCAGCATCTATGATTCATAGTTCAACTAAAGAATATGCAAACATTGCTTTAGCAACAAATGCAGTTAAAACAGGTATTGTAGCAGCATTCCATTTATCAGGAAGCGATGAATTACCATTCCCAGGATACTCAGGGACAAATGCAATTAATGTTTTTGATTACAATTATTCATCAACTGGTTTAACAGAAGTTTCAGCATCTAGAGTTGAAGGAATTAAAGATAATTTTGCTGTTGAGTATTTTGAAGACAATGATAGACCTGAGTTTATGAAACATCACTATCCTGTATGATTCAAAATCACATATGATAAAACAACATTAAGATTATTAGGTGCTCAAATTGGTTCAAAAGGTAGAGCAGCTAATCATACAGAAGTAATGTATGCACTTTCATTAGCTATTCAACAAAATTTAACTTTACCACAAATTGCATTAATGGACTTTTATTTCTTACCACACTTCAATAAACCATTTAACTTTATAATTCAAACCATTTTAAATTCTTTAAACTTAAATTATCACAAAAAATAATGTGTATTTCTAGTAAGTACAAACTAGTTCATCACAAAAAATACAAGCGTAAATAAATTCTTGTATTTTTTTAATAACTATTTTATTAATAAAGGAGTTAATATGAAAATTTTTGTAAGTAAAAAATATTCACCTTTTTTTAATTTAACTATAGAAGAGGCAATAGCTAAAGATGAAGAATTACAAGATGATATTATCTTTTTTTATCAGCATGATAATGCTGTAATTATTGGACAAAATCAAAATGTACATAAAGAAGTTAAACTAGATGTTTTAAAAAATGAGAACATCGAATTATATCGTCGTCTTTCAGGTGGTGGAGCTGTTTATCATGACTTAGGAAATTTAAATTTTTCTTTTATTACTAAAAAAGATAATAGCAGTTATGAAAAATTTTTAAGTCCAATTTTAGAATTTTTAAAATCTTTAAATTTAGATGCTAAATTTAAAGGTAGAAATGATTTAGTTGTAAATGATGCTAAATTTTCAGGGAATGCACAATTTATGCACAAAAACAAAATTGTACATCATGGGACAATTTTGTTTAATGCAGATTTAACTAAATTGTCCAAAGTTTTAAATCCAAGTAAATTAAAAATGAAATCAAAAGGAATTGAAAGTGCAAGACAAAGAGTCACCAATCTTTTAAATGAAATGCACAACAAAATATCATTTGAAGAATTTTTCACAAAAATGCTTACTTTTTTTAAATTAAAATACAATGCAGAAATTAGTGATATACCAGAAAAATATTTAACAAAAGCTGAAGAGTTTAAAAAAATTAGAATTTCTGATGAATGATTATATGGTAAAAATCCAGAATTTAGTTTTTTTAATGAAGCAAAAACTGATGGTGGAATTTTACAAATAAGTGCAAATATCATAAAAAATAAAATTAGTGAAATTTTATTTGAAGGAGATTTTTTAAGTAAAAAAAATCTAAATGAAATTAGAAAAAGATTTGTTAATGTTGAATACAACAAAGAAGTACTAACAAATCTTTTGAATCAAATAGAAAATTTAGAAGATTATTTTGGTAATATAAAAATTGAAGAAATAATTAGAATAATGTTCGGAGAAGAAAGTGAATAAAAGCACTTTAAAAATATTAAACGAAGATGTTTATTATGTTTATGAAGATACAGGAAAACCTAAAGTTTTATTTTTACATGGTTTTAATTCTTCATATAGTTTTGCAACTCAAGTTTATAATTTAAAAAATAGAAATTACGATGTTGTTAGTTTGGACTTCCCAGGTTGTGGTAAAAGTACTAACAATGAAACAATAACTATAGAAAGATATCAACAAATTGCAGCAGAATTTGTCAAAATTTTAGGTTTTGAGATTGAATTAGTTATAGGTCATTCTTTGGGTGGGGCAATGGCTTTATATTTACTTAACAACAATTTAGCAAAATATGCATTATTAGCAGCCCCAATAAATTATCAGTTATTAAATCCCTTATATTTAAAAGATAATTTAAAAGGCATAACAACTAAAATTAAACAATGATTATTGCCTGAAAATTTTGAGCAAGCATTTGAAAGTCAAGATAATTTAGTTTATTCAAATGTTAATAAATATAAAGATAATCTTAAAAAAATATCTGATGTTTTTTTAGCTCTTACTAAAAGCAAAAAAGCAATTTTTAGTGATATTGTCACTAAGCAAATCACTAATAAAGAATATTTAAAAAAAGAAATCTTTAACCTTTATAATAAAAATCAAAATTATGAATTTATTATAGGTATGAATGATATGTTTGTAACAGCTTCATCCATTTTTGAAATAGCAAAAGCCCAAAATAAAAATTTAACAATTATCTCTAATTGTGGTCACGCATTATTTTTTGAAAAACCAATTGATATAAATAATAAAATTAATTTTTTAGTTCAAAAAAATAACCACTAATTTTTAAACAATTAACAATTACAATTAAATGTTTAAAAATTAAGAAAACACCTAAAAATAAGCAAAAAATTTATTTTTGTTTATTTTTTTATTTTATTCTATTTATTTTTTGATATAAAAGTATAATTAAAGTGTGTTAAATTATTTTAAATAAATTATTTTATTTTTTAATACAAAAAAAATATTATTTTATAAAAAAGTTTGTTACAAAACATTGTTATAAAAAATGAGTAAATATATTTTTAAGTTTAAACAATGTAAGAACAATATCATTTAATCTGTTAGCTTTGCAAAATCTTGAAACACAAAATTATAAAACATTTGAAAACAATGTTCTTGTTTATTTAGATGCTCTTTCTAAAGAAAAACAAAAACAAATAAAAAAAGAATATGTTCAATCCTTACAACAACTTCAAAAATTCAGTTTTGATGAAGCGAAAAAAATTATTTTCAAGCAAAACATAAATCACAAGATTATTATACTAATATTCAAGATGATGAAGATGATAGATATTTTTATAGATATAGGGGGTACTAAATAAATGGAAAAAACTAATAAAAATTTAAAATATAATGAATTTAAAATTAAAACAATGTATTTTTTTGCACCACGTGTTACTTTATTTTTATTTACGGCTATAATGTTTATAATAATCTGACTTGCATTTATAACTCGCACACCTAGATATAATGTACATTTAATTATTTTCATTACAATTTTGATAATTGAATTCTTAATTTTTGTATTTTTTATATTTTTTAAAATTTTGCCTTTGATTATGTGTTTGAGAGAATTAAAAACAAAACAAATTATTTCTCAAGAATTTCTTAAAACAAAAAAAACATATTGATTTTGAAAAAATGAACTAATTTTAATTAATTCAGGTATTAATGTAGTTGAAAATCCACTTATTCAATAAATAAAAAAAACAATAATAAAAAAACCAGGGAATTAAAAGATAACCCCGGTTTTTTTATTATAAAAATTCACCTATAAATATCGTTTTTAAAACAACACCTATTCCATATAAGGATAAAATAGTTAAAATTAAACCTATAATAACAACAATTAAAATTAAAATATTTTTAATTGTACTACTAGATATTTTTTTAATTTTTGTTAAATTTCTTTTGTTCATTTTTACCCCTTAATTGTAGAACCTTGTCTTGAAATAGCATTTAAAATTCTTTTTCTAAATAAAAAGTAAGCAATAAACATTGGTAATATAGCAAGAATAGCACCAGCCATTTTAACATTTTTAAATGTACCGATTGGTGAATCGTGATCAGGATTTATTCCGACATCTAATAAATAAATATTAATTAATTTAATTGGTGAGTCTTTACCTAATAATAATAATAATGGTCATAAGAATGAATTTCAAGCAGCAAAAGCTGTTAAAATACCTACAGTTCAAATGGTTGGTGTAATCATTGGAAGAGCTATTTTGAAAAAGTATTTAATCCCTGAACAACCATCAACCATTGATGCTTCTTTAATTCTATCTGGTATTGCTTCAAAAGCGTTTCTAAACATATAACCAGAAAAAACAGAAGCAGCAAAAGGCATCATTAAAGCAAGCGCTAATCAAACAGGTTCTCTTTCTCACTCTAAAATAATAATAGTTCTATATTGTCCAATTAATAATGCAACTTCAGGAAGTATTAATATAGATAAAAAGAATATTCATGAAAGTTTTTTAAATCTTCATTTTTTTAATGAAAAAGCATAACCAAAAGTTGCAGAGAAAAATATTTTAACAATAACTGAAACAAATGTAATTAATGTAGTTCAACCTAAAGCAGGTCAATAATCATCGCTTAAAGCCCTATTAAAACTATCGACATTAACACTTTTTGGATAAACAATAGGTAAAACATCATTAGCTTGGCTATCAGGTGCAACAGCTATTATTACCATTATATAAAATGGTACAAAAATAATAAAACCAAAAGTAATTAAAACCAATGCTTTAAAAAGTAAAGATAAAAATATATTTACTTTAGATGTATCTTTAACTTCTTCAAGTATTTTTTCTGTTTTTCTCTTTGCTATATAGTTAGAAAACAAATTTTGAATTTTTAATTTTATTCAGAACATTTCTTTCTCCTAACTTATTTGAGACATAAATAATTAATTTAAATGTATTTTTTAAAACAGTTGAGAAAACAACCCCAAGAGAGAATAACATAACTGTTGCAGCACCTGCGAAGTCATAATTTCCACTTTGAACAACTTTGTAAATATATAACATAATTGTCATACCACCATTACCCTCTGCTTTAGTTACTTGGTTTTCAAAAATCGCAAGTGGGAAAACTTTAATTCCGCCTAAAATTCCTACTGTAATTAAAAAGTTAATTGTTTTATTAATAGATGGTAAAGTAATTCTAAAAAATTGTTTTAATTTGCTTGCTCCATCAATTGTAGCAGCTTTATACAAGGTTTTATCAACAGCTAACATTGCAGTTGTAATAATTAAAACTTGAAAAGCTAAATTTTTTCAAATACCATAACTTAAAATAATGGTAATTGGTTTATATGAATCCATTTCTCCACTAGCCAATCATTTTGTTTTAATACCAAAAATATTGTTTATAATCCCTACTTCATGATCAAAAAGATAAACAAAAGCCAGAGAAATAGCAACGGCATTAGTTACATAAGGTAAGAAAAAAACAGTTTGTCAAAATCCTTTTACTCATTTTTTATGTAAACTTGCAATTACTGATGAAATTAAAATGGAAAAAGTTAATGATAAAGGAAGTGCTAATATTGCATAAATTAATGAATTACGAACACTTATTTGAAATATAGGGTCGCTAGCAACTAATTTATATGCTTCAAAACCAACTTGGATAGAACTTGCATCATTAATATCTGAGTTATAACTAAAAGATTTTATTATTGAATAAATAAAAGGAAAAATTGTAAATAATAAAATAATAAATAAAGAAGGTATTAATAAACTAAAAGGAATTAAGAAAAAAGATTTTTTATGTAAAATGCCTAAATTATGTGATTTAGTTTTATTTTTTTTGTTTAATCAATAAATATAAATTTTTTCAGATAAATTCATTTTAAATATCTATTCTTTCCTTTGTATCTACATCAAAAAAATGTATTTTTTTACTTACAAGATTAAATCTAATAATGTCGTTTTCAAAATAATTTTCTCTTTTTCTTAAAAAAGCATTAAATACACCGATGTTTTCGACTTTTAATTTAGCAAAAATTTCTTTTCCTAAAAATTCAACATTAATAATTTTGCCCTCAAATTTTCCATTGTCATCTTCAACAATGTGTTCAGAACGAATTCCATAACGAATTTTATTTGAATTTAAAGGTTTTTGAAGTGTTTTAATGAGGATACCATTTGTAGCAAAAACTTGATTATTTTTAATCTCAGCATCAAATATTGACATTTCAGGCACACCTAAGAATTTAGCTACAAATTCATTTGTAGGTTTGTTATAAAGGTCACTAGGAGTACCGATTTGCTGTATAATTCCATTAGACATGCAAATAATTTTATCAGAAATTGACATAGCTTCTTCTTGGTCGTGTGTAACAAAAATAGTTGTAGTTCCTAATGCTTTTTGAAAACGCTTAATTCATTCACGAGTTTGAACTCTGAGTTTAGCATCTAGATTACTTAATGGTTCATCCATTAATAAAATTTTAGGTTCTCTAACAATTCCTCTAGCAATAGCAACTCTTTGTTGTTGCCCACCAGAAAGTTTGCTTGGTTTTTTGTTAAGTTGTTTTGAAATTTCAACTTTAGAAGAAACTTCTAAAACTCTTTCTTCAATAGATTTTGAAACGCTTTTATTATTAGCTATTAATTCATTGTATTTAGATAATTGTTCTTCTGAAAGTTTTGAAAGTTTAAGGTTATATTTAGATTTTAGTTTTTTATCATATGCATAATATTCTTTTTTTGTAAATTTATGTAGTGTTTTTAAACTTTTTTTCTTTTCTTTCAAATCTGCTAATTCTCTAGAATTTTTAATTCTATTTTTCTCAATGACTATTTGTTCTTTTAAAAACTCTTTTTGTTTTTTAAATTTGTTTTTAATTTTGTTATAGTTTTTTTTGTATTCCAAACGAGTATCTGTTTTTTCTTTTTGTGAAGTAGCTTTTTTAAGAGATTGAATAACTTTATTACTCTCTTTTTTGAATGCAGCTTGTTTGTGCAAAGGTAAAAGTTCCAATTGTGCTTTTAAATAATTTAAAAGTTTATATAAATTAGAGTTAATATTATTTATTTCAATTTCTAGTTGTTTATAGACATCTAAATAATTGTATAGTAAATTATCATATTCATCTAATTCATCTTTACTAGCACCATTTACACTATAAACTAAAGATTTTGCTTTATGAAAACTTATCAATGATTTTTCTTGAACGCTAATTTTTCATGTTTTGTCATTTGTTAAAGGAAAAGCGATATTATCATAAGAATTTAAATGAGGGTATAAAGCATAATTTTGAAACACAAGACCAATTTTACGATCTTTAGGTGCTACTTTTGTAACATCAATTCCTTCAAAAATAATTTGCCCACTAGTTGGTGTTAATAACCCTGCAATTGAATTTAAAATTGTTGTTTTCCCACATCCACTTGGTCCAAGTAATGTAACTAATTCACCCTTTTTCACTTCAAAATTAACATTATTAATTGCAATAGTTTCACCAAAATCAACAACTAAATCTTTAACTTCGATTGCGTTGATTAAATTTTTAGTTCTAAATCTTTCATCTGCTGAATCTTTTATTTTTTTGATTATTTCTTTATTTTTATTTTCATTATCAATATTCATGAATTTCTCTTTTCACTATTGTTATTTGTTTTTATTTTATTCATCTGTTTTATCAGATTTTAAGCTATTATAAACATACATATATTTGTTATAAAATTCATCTCTCATAAACTCAATGCCAGCTGCGCCATGTTTTCCATAAATACTTTCTAGTTTTTTTAGCAATGATTCATAATCAAGGTATTTTATACCTTTATAAAAACCTCTTTGATTTTTTCATGCTTCATTAAAAGCTTTTCAAGCTTTTGGAGCTTCATAAAAACCAATCTTTGAGTCATCTCCAAAGCTTTCTGTGTCGTATGTTGGGATAGATAAACCAGCAGCTATTATTTCAGTTGAATAATTAATTCACTTTCCACTATCATCTTTATAATAAAATGAACCCACTATTCTATTATAACTTCCAATAGGTTTTGTACCAGAAAAAACATAAAGCAATTCTTTGCCCTTAGGCAGAATCTCTTTTGCATATTCGGTTACTTTTTCAGCTCATTCTCTTTCAATACCCTCTGTTTTTTTATAATTACCATCTGACTTTATACCCATTTCAGGTGTATCTATAAATTCAATTCTTATGTTTTTCTTAAGGCCAGGACTTGCAAAATTTTTATTTTCACTAAATTCTATTTCCGCAGTATCACCATCAGTTCATTTAGAAATAGTAGCTTTAATTGCGCTTATACCTTTAATTTTTTCAATATCAAATTTAGTCTCAGGAATACTCTTATAACTTTGGCATGAAACAAATGCAATTGTTGTTATTGGTAAACTAACAATTAAAGGAATATAAATTTTTTTCATAATTTTTATTTTTTAAATGATGCCCCTAATGCAATTTTTAGTTTCTTGATAAATTCACTAAATTTAGATTCTTTTTCAATATCGCTTGTATTTTTTTCTTGGATAGCAGTATCCATTCTATTTCTTAAATTAGCATAGCTTGAATCAATACTTTTTCTAAATGTATCAGCACGAACTTCTGTTGGATCAGAGTTTCATCTATACTCATTACTTTTATCAAGAGCATCTTGGAATAATTTAGCTCCTTCATTAGCAAAAGGAGTAGTTCCTTTTAACTCTTTATTTTTTTGTAATGCAATGTATCCTGATTTTTCAATAAAGTAATTTAGAGCTGTTTTTTTAACAACTTCTTTCTCTTTAATCTTAATATCAATAGATTTTTCAATGTCTTTTGTTAATGTATTTGTAACATCTTCTGTACCTTTTTTAAATGTTTTAACTCTTCATTCACCATTTGTTAAAGCATTTTTACCTTCGAAGACAAATTTTAAAGTCTTTTTATTATATTTAGCTTTCGCTGTTTTTGTTTCATTATCTTTTTCAAGAGTTAATTCAAATTCTTCAGTTGCATCTTCATACTCTTTAAATCCATTTGCATAAATATCAACTGAATTTTTTGTTGCATTGTTTGGGTTGAAACCTTTTGCACTAAATTTAATGTTTTTAAGATCATCACTCAATTTAACTGATTTTCCTAATAAGTTTTCTTTTTTACCTTTTTCAGTTATTGATGTAATTTCATATCTTGCATCTTCAAGTTTGTTAGCATCTTTGAATTCTAAAGTTATACCATATCCAATTTTATTATTAACAAAACTGTTTTTACCACTTGCAGTTTTGGTTTTTGTTTTATCTGCTTTATCTGTTAAAGTAAAAGTATATTCTTTGTCTTTGATTAGACCAACAATATTATTAACATATATTGTTTGTTTATCTTTATCTGTTTTTGTACGGTTAAAAGATACACTTGGATCATATGATTTTTCTTCTTCTATTTTAATACTAATATCAAAAGTTTTTGCGGTTTCACTTAAAGTGCTGGTTATGTCTTCTGTGCCTTTTTTAAATGTTTTAACTTTTCATTCACCATTTGTTAAAGCATTTTCACCTTTAAATTCAAATCCTAAAGATTTAAATTTATTTTTTCCAGATTCTTTAAATTTAGATTTAGATGTTTTAGTTACATTATCTTTTTCAAGAGTTAATTCAAATTCTTCAGTTTCATTTTCATACTCTTTAAATCCATTTGCATAAAGGTATGTTTTATCTTTTGTTGGCTCTTTTGGTTCAAAGTTTTTTTCACTAAATTTAAAGTTTGTAAATTTACTACTTAAATAAATCTTGCTGTCTAATAAATTTTCTTCAGAATCTTTTAATTTTAATGAAATAATTTCATATTTTCCATCTTCAAGCTTGTCTTTATCTTTGAATTTGAAATCTGCTTTATTTCCTTTTTTCTTTTCATCCTTACTTACTTCATATTTTGCTGTAGCGCTTTTAGTTTTTGTACTATCAGCTTTATTTTTAACAGTAATAACATATTCTTTGTTTATTTCTAAATCTTTTACATTTTGAACATATAAAGTTTGTTCATCTTTAGTAGATCTAGAAGAAAGCCTAATTTCAGTTCCAAAATCTTCTTTTTTTGCTTCTGAAAAATTAGCAATAATTTCCTCTTTTGCTTTAGGATCTAATGTATTTAATAATTCTGTGTCATTACCTTTTTCTTTGAATGAAGTAATTTTGTATTTTCCATCTTCAAGTTTGTTATCATCTTTAAATTCAAATTCAAATCCATAACCTTGACCAGAAACTTCTTTGTTTTTGGCACTAGCTGTTCTAGTTTTTGAATTATCATCTATTTTTGTAAAGACAATTGTATATTCAACATCTTTTTTCAATGTTTTAGATGCATTATTAAAATAGAATTTTTGTGTGTTAGCATCTGATTTGCTTGAAAATCTCATTGAAAAATCTTCTTTTTCAACAAAGTATCTATAATCGTTTGGATAATCTTTACCATCTTCTTTTTTATCTTTTTTATCTTTTTTAGTTTCTTTTTTACTGTCTTCGCTATATTTATCTTTTTCTGCTTCTCAATCAATTTCTTCGGTTAAGAATCATTTTAAGAATTTTAATGTAGCAAGATTTTCCTCTTTATTTGAGTGCATTGCAAAAACACTTGGCCCTTGTAAAGTGAATGTTTTTTTAATTTCTTCTTTATTTACATCACCTTTTGCAGCATATAGTGGAACTCTTAAAGTAATAAGTTCGCTTTCTTGAAGTGTTTTTTCGTCAGATATAGTTTCTTCTACAATTCTAAGTTCTTTTTCTTTATCTTTTGTAGGATTAATAAATTCATTACTAATTAATGCAAGCTTGTCATTTTTATCTATTAAAAGAATTTTGTTTTGTGCTCAATCTCTTTTGGCAATAGATTTTTTAGAATCTTCTTTGTTTTCAAAGCCATTTAAGTATTTTTTAACAAAACTATTAAGTTCAGAATCTGTACTTAATGAAAAATCAAATTGTTCGCCTTCTTTTTTAGAATCATATTTCAACAATTCTTTTAATTGCTTTTCATATTCTTGTCCAATTAAATAACTATATGAACTTCCTAAAATTCCAATTCCTTTTTCTTTTGTTAATTTTTCGCTATAAACATAGTTGTTATATTTATCACCTCTTAAAACAAAAATAATTCCTGCATCAACACCAGCTTGAGTTGGTTTTTCGATTTTCATAATAGTTTTTAATTCAGCACCAGAGGAAGACTCAATATCCTCATTATTTTCATGAACTGTATATTTGTATTGTTTAGTTCCTTTTGCAACATGATTGTGTTTGTATCCTGTTGAAGAACTTATTTGAAATAAAATTCTATGATTTTTAAATTTATTTGATGAATAATCAGAACCTGTTTTTATAAATAAAGTCCCTTCTTTTAACATACTAATAACTTGGTTAAATACTTTTTCAAAGTTTTTATTTGCTTCTTTATCTATTTCATTTGTAAGATTTTTAGCATCCTCTTTTAGACCAGTATAGAATTTTTTAGTTTCTTTGTTATAAAATAAGTCATATAAATCTTTATTTGCATATGAAGCCATCATGGCATAAACAGTATTTGCCATAGCATCTAGACCTAAAACATTTTCAGCTTTTTCTTCAAACTTACCTTCACTAGCTTGTGGATAACTATTTTTAATTTTATTTGAAAGTTCGAAAAGTCCTTCATATGATTCAAAGTCAGATTTTTTAAATTCATGACCTTTTAGTCCTTTTTCACTAGAAACATATTTTCCTCAAATTTCTTTGATCCTTCTACTATCATTTTCACCTTTTTCTTTAATATTTTTAAAAAATTCAGCGTCTTCTTTTTTGATAGTAGCTTCACCATCTTTAACTGAAGTTTCTAAGATATATGCGAAAACTGAACCATTAATAGACAAAATTTCTGTTGATGGAGCTGCTGGGAATAATCACATTTTTTTCTCATCATTACTTTTATCTAAATCATTTATTGCATTGTTAGATGAAAGTAATTGTTCATTATACATGTTTTGAATTACATCATATAATCCAACTGCTTTTTCATCATCAGTTGAACCAGCTAAATTAAGCTTCATATCATATTTATTCAAGTTAGCAACAACTGTTGGATAATTAAACATAATGTTGTATAAATTGGTTTTAGATTTAGCTTGAATTTTTGTATTTAAATCTTTACCTAATGCCTCGTATCCACCTGCTATTGAACGGATTTCTATTTCCATTAAGGTTTTATCACCATTTTCTTTTTCTCTTTCTTCTTTAACATGAGCATTTCATTTTTTAATTATCAACTCTAATGCTTCATGACTTGGAGAACTAGCGCTAAAAGTACTTGCAATAACAAGTTTATTGTCAAGAGTTTGATCATATTTTTTGACACCACCACATGACATTAAACTAACTACTGAAGTAGTACCTGCCAAAACCATAGCACTTATTATCATTTTCTTTTTAAAATTTTTTTTTACCATAATACACCTTTTTTTAATATTTAAATAATAAAATATTTTTTCTATAATTTTAGTATATAAATTTTAATATTTTTTTTAAAAAAATAATAAAATAAACATTTCAAATTTAAAAAAACAACAAAAAAACTGTTTTATTTGTGTTTTTTGTTGTTTGATTTATTTTTTAGCTTGAGCTGCTCTTTTGTTAAATCTTTCTATTCTTCCGGTTGCTCTTGCTTTTGATCTATCTCCAGTGTAAAATGCATGACAACCAGAGCAAACATCAATAGTAGCCTTTTCAACAGTAGAACCAAATTCAAAAGTACTTGAACAAGTTGAACAAGTAACTTGAATTTGTTGATATTTAGGATGAATATCTTTTCTCATTTTTACTCCTTTCACATGAAACATTAAAATTTCATATTTTTAATTAATAATTTTAAAAAATTATATATTAAAATAATACCAAATTTTTTTTATTTAATGAAAAAACAAAATATATTTTCATATTTGGAGTAAAATATATAAATATGAAATTATGAAATAGTCGTAATATTGCTTTTGTCGCAGTTTTTATATCAATTTCAACAATAATGCTTCTATTGGGTATTAGACTTTTTCCAATTGCTGTTTTGCCATCACTAAGGTTTTCAATAATAGGTCTACCTATTAAAATAACAGGTTTTATTTTTGGACCAATTATTGGCTTGTTAACAGGTTTTTTAGCAGATTTAATAAGTTTTTGATTTGCTCCAACAACTTTTTCATATTTTTACACAATAGCTCTTTCATTAACAGGGTTTATCCCTGGTTTGATTGCTAAATTATTTTTAAATTTTATTAAAAATCAAATTAATGAAAAAATTTTAGAGAGAAAAATTAAAATTAAAAAACAAAAAATATCTTTTAAAATCGAAAAATTAATAGAATCTAAAATTGGAATGCCAGAATCTAAAATTATTTTAATTAACAAAAAAATATCAAAACTTAAAATAAAAAAAGAAAAATATGGACCTGAAGTTATTGAAAGAAATCTTAAAAATCTCTATCTTAGTATTTGTATTACAATTATAATGGTTTTATTTTTTATAATTTTTATTTTAATTTATAAAAGTGATAATCAAGTTTTTGATGGAATTTCTAAAAAAATTAAATTTTTCAAAAATAAATATATTTTCTTAGCATTTATATTCGCGGGAACTGCAAGTATGCTTGTTTTTATTACAATAGCAAGATTTTTAAAATTTTTCCAGAAAAAAAATAGATTTTCAACAATGGTACCTATTATAGTTTTTTCAGCTATTTTAGAGCCTTTAACAACTGTAATTCTTTCTATGGGTGATGTTCAATCTAAACAGTTTGATAGTTATGAACTTGCACTTGTTAGTCATTTTACTCTTTCACCAATAAAAATTTGGATAAATTTATTTGTTATATATTTAACAAGTCTTGTTGTTCTACCAATTGTTCAAAACAAAACAAAAAATGTTTATTAATTAAAAAAAGAAAAATGAGGAATAATGCAACAAAATAAAATTATTTCATTTTTAGATGTAAGTTTTAAAAAACAATTTAAACAAATAAGTTTTAGTTTAAAAAAAGGTGAAGATTTGATTATTTATTCATCAGATGACTCTATCCCTTATGCTTTTAAAGAGTTATTAATTTTAAAAAAAAGAAACTATGATGGGTTGATAAATATTGGTGGACAGTTTCTAGAAAAAAATAATAAAGATTTTTTTTTAAATACAAAAGTTTTATCTATTTTTAGTAAAAAAAATAAACAAAATTATTATTCAGAACTTTTATATGATGTTTTGAAATTTTCTTTTATTAACAATAATTTTATTTTTAATATTTTTAATGATTTTATGAAAGATTGAAAAGAAGTTAGTTTTGAATATGGTTTTGATATAAAAAAAGGTGAAATCGAGAATTTAAAAAATTTTAATCTTCAAAAAATTTCTATTTACAAAATTTTTCTAAATTCATTTAAATTTAAAAAAATTCAAAATCTATCTAATCATTCAATAGAAGATATCAATAATTATTTAGACTTTAAAATTAGTTTTTTAAAAAAAATTTTAAATTTAAATTCCATTTTTGAAATTAATAAATTTGAAAATTATCTAAAATTTCAGAAAAAATTCCGTAATAAAGAAGGACAAATTCATGAGTTAAAACTCAAAGCAATTAATTTAAAAACACAAATTAAAAATTTCGCAAATACATCAGACTATAACCAAGCATTGCATAAAAAAAACAAAATTATTGCAGAATTGTTAGAAAAACAAAATAAAATTAAAAATATTTTATCTAAAGGATATGATAATTATGTTTTTTATAATTTTTTACTTAAAAATTTTAAATCTAAAATAAAACTTGCTAAAAAAGAATTAAATGAAGAAAAGAAAAATAAAAATCAGGATTCAATTTATAAAGCAAAAGTTAATTTATTAGTTAAAATAAAGAGCAAAAAAATATTTCAAAAATATAAAAAATATTATAAATTTATAGATAATAATTTATTACATAAATTTTATTTATCATTAAACAATTTTGAATACAAAATGTTTAATGAAATTTTCTTCTTTTTTAAAAGAAAAAAACATTTAAATTTCAAGCAATATAACTTTGTTTATTCAGAACAAAATTTTAAAAATGATAGAACACATATTTTTAACATAATAAAATATAAAAATGAACAAAACGCAAAAGAGTTAACAGAAAAACTAAAAATTATCTCTAATGTGTTGATAAAAAATAAGAGAGTTAATATTAATAATTTATCTAAAAAAACTAATAAATTTCAGGAATTATATTTAAAAAATGAATATTATAAATTTAATGCTGATTATAAGTGGTTAAAAGAAAAAAATGAAGAAAATTTACAAAAACAAATTGCAGATGAAAGTTCTAATATATTAATTTTAGAAAAAGAATTAATTAACTATATGTATAATTCAGCTAAGATTGACAAAAATCTTTTTGTTTATATTAAAAAACAATTTAATTTAATAACTCAAAGCGAAAAAGAAAAAATAGAAGCAAAAATTTCCACAATAAAAAAATTAACACAATTACAATCAACTATTTATAAAATTAATGATTTTATTTATAATAAGCATCTTGATGAAGATAATATTATTACTAAAATAATATACAAAAAAGAAATGAAAGATTTATTGAGTAAAATAAATATCCCATTAAAAAAATTGTGAGAACCATTTGACACATTAACACAAGAAGAAAAAATAAATATTGATTTTGCCAAATATAATTTTTATGAACCAGAAATAACTTTGGTAGATTTAGAAAAAACATTATTTGATCAAAAATATGTTGATAAATTATTAGATTTTAAAAAACCAAATACATCACTAATAATTTTTAGTAATAAATTAATTAATACTAAAAAAATTAATAATTTTTTGTTTATTGAAAAAGGTAAAATTATTGAATCAAGTTTCAACAATAGCAGTCTTATTTTTGACACTAGATTTGCAAAAAACTTTGTAGAAACCAATGAATTAAATTTGAATTTTTTATATACAATAAATGATAAAAATTATGAAGAAATTTATAATGGTAAAAAAAATATAGAAATTAAAAATTCTGTAGTTTATACATCTGAAAATGAACTCATATTATTAGATGCAACATACAATGATAAAAATAATTTAAAAAACACAAAATTAACACAAATAATTTATTTAGATAATGTTCCGATTATTGATAAAACTAAAAAAAATAAGGAAAACTATGAAAAATATTAATCATAAAATAATTGAAAAAAATAGAAATCAAAAATGAATTAATAAAAAATATTTTTCAAATCATGATTTAAGCAAAAAACCTTTTACAATAATTTTACCTCCTCCTAATGTGACTGGAAAATTACATCTTGGTCATGCATGAGATGCATTTATACAAGATGTAATTATTAGATATAAAAAACTTAAAGGTTTTGATGTTTTGTTTTTGCCTGGTGTAGATCATGCAGGAATAGCTACACAAATTAAAGTTGAAGAAAGATTAAGAGAACAAAATATTTTTAAGCAAGATTTAGGTCGTGATAAATTTTTAGAACAGATATGATCCTGAAAAGATGAATATTACAATATTATTAAACAACAATGACATTCATTGGGTATAGCACTAGATTATGAAAGTGAAAGATTTACTTTGGATGATCTTTCAAATAAAGCTGTTTTAAAGGTTTTTATTGATTTATATAATAAAAATATTATTTATAGAGCTAAAAAAGCTATTAATTGAGATCCTAAACAACAAACAACTTTATCAAATATGGAAGTTAATAATAAAGCTGTTGAACAAAAAATGTACTACATCAAATATGAATTAAAAAATCAACCTAATAATTTTTTAATAGTTGGAACAACAAGAATTGAAACAATTCCTTCAGATGTTGCTCTTTGTGTTAATCCAAATGATGAACGTTACAAACACTTAATTAATCAAGAAGTAATTCATCCATTCACTAAAAAAATAATACCTATTATTAGTGATGAATATATTGATATGAACTTTGCATCAGGAGTAATGAAGGTTTCGGCACACTCAATAGTAGACATTGATATTATTAATAAAAATAATTTAGAAATTCATGAATCAATAACTAAAGATGGGAAAATGAATTCATTAGCTTTAGAATTTGAAGGTTTAGACCGTTTTGAAGCAAGAAAAGAATTTTATAAAAAACTTGAAAAAGAAAATTTAATTGACAAAGTGGAAAATGTTATATCTAATGTTGGTTTTTCAGAAAGAAGCAATGAAATAATTGAAATCCTTGTTTTTGATCAATGATTTATTGATATGAAACCATTGAGTCAAAAATTAGAAACACACTTAAATTCCAAACAAGCAGTATCTTTTTTACCAACTAGATTTAAAAAAGTGTTAAAAAAATGATCGGAAAATGCTTATGACTGAAATATATCTAGACAACTTTGGTGAGGACATAGAATTCCTGCATGATACAAAAATGGCAAGATGAAAGTTCAAGTAGAATCTCCAGGAAAAGATTGAAAACAGGATGAAGATGTTTTAGATACATGATTTTCTTCAGGTCTTGCACCTTTTTCATTTTTAGGTTGACCAGAAAATAATACAAAAACTAGTCGCTATTTTCCAACAAGTTTACTTGTTACAGGTTGAGATATAATTTTTTTCTGAGTTCTAAGAATGTATATTTTTGGTTTAGAAGTTATGAATGATAAGCCATTTAACCAAGTTTTATTACATGGTTTAATTAGAGATGAGCAAGGCAGAAAAATGTCTAAAAGTTTGAATAATGGAATTGATCCAATGGATATAATAGATAACTACGGTTCAGATGTTTTGCGTGAATCATTAATTTTTCACTCAACACCAGGTCAGGATATAAAATTTAGTAATGATAAACTAGAAGCAGCATGAAATTTTAATAATAAAATTTGAAATATAGCTAATTTTATAAAACAAATGAAAGACGAAACCACTTCAATACAAGATAGAGATAAATGAATTTTAAATCAAATTTATAAATTAAATAAAACAATTGACAAGCATATGAAAAAGTATGAATTTACTTTAATTTATAAAGAAATTTACAAATTTATTTTTGATGATTTATCATCTTGATATATAGAATTTTCTAAAATTGAGCCAAGTCAAAAACAAGCTTTAAATATTTTTAAAAAAGTTTTAATTATTCTTCACCCGTTTATTCCGTTTTTAACTGATTATTTATATGAAGAGTTATATAATGAAGAATTATTAGAAACTCAAAAAATAAATTTGAAATCATATAAAGATATTGTTTATATTGATGAAGTTATTGAAATTGTTCAAAATTTAAGACAATATAGAGAAAAATACTCTATTTCTAAAAAAATAAGATTAGAATATTGTATTAAAAATAAAAACATTAATTCTAAAGCAATACAAATGATTAATAAGCTTATTAATGGTGAATACAAAGAAAATAATACTGCATTTTATAAAACAAATAACTTTGAGATTTTTATTAATTTAAATTCAGAATTTTTAAAAAAACAAGTTGAAAATCAACAAAAAGAGATTGAAAAAATTAAATTTGAAATCGAAAGAGCAAAAAACTTGTTATCTAATTCTAATTTCTTGACTAAAGCACCAAAAGAAAAAGTTTTAATTGAAAAGAAAAAACTATTTGAATATGAACAAAAATTGAAATCATATACAAAAAAATAAGCAAAATACTTATAAACTTGTTAGTGAAAATATACCACGTGGTGATCAACCTGAGGCTATAGCCGAACTCACTAATAATATTTTGAAAAATCAAAAAAAACAAATTTTGCTAGGTGTTACAGGAAGTGGTAAAACTTTTACAATTGCAAATGTCATTAAAAACACAAATAGACCAGCTTTAGTTTTGTCGCACAACAAAACTTTAGCTTCGCAACTATACACAGAATTAAAACTACTTTTTCCGGAAAATAAAGTAGAATATTTTGTTTCACATTTTGATTATTATCGCCCTGAGTCATATGTCCCATCAAAAGATCTTTATACTGAAAAAAGTAGTAAAACTAATTGAGATTTAGAATCTATGAGAATGTCAGCAATGAATGCTATTTTAACACGAAGCGATACAATTATTGTGTCTTCTGTTGCAGCTATTTATGGCGCACTTAATCCACAAGAATATGAAAAATCTTTTTTTTATATAGAAAAAAACTTACAAATTAAAAGAAGTGCTTTTTTTAGACAATTAACAAAAATTGGTTATTTAAGAAATAATGTAGATTTATCACCTGGAAATTTTAGGGTGAAAGGAGATGTTGTTGAAATATTTCCTGGATGAAGTGATGAATTTATTGTTAGAGTTGATTTTTTTGATGACGAAATTGAATCGATTTCATTGATAGATTATATTGAAAAAACACTTATAAAAAAACAACAAAATTTTGTTATTTATCCAGCTAGTTCTTACACTGTAACAAATAATACAATTGGCCAGGCACTTATTACAATTAGAGAAGAATTACAAGAAAGATTATTATTTTTTGAAAAAAATAATTTACTTTTAGAAAAACAAAGACTTGAGCAAAGAGTAAAAAATGATTTAGATTCATTAGAAGAATTTGGTACATGTCCAGGAATTGAAAATTATGCAAGACATATGGATCAAAGACTTCCAGGCGAAAAACCATATACTTTAATAGATTATTTACCAAATAATACATTAATTATTATTGATGAATCACACATTACTGTGCCGCAATTATTAGCGATGTATAAAGGTGACTATACTAGAAAAAAGAATTTAGTTGATTATGGTTTTAGATTACCATCAGCATTAGATAATAGACCTTTGAAATTTGAAGAATTTGAAAAAATAGACAAACAAACAATTTATGTCTCAGCAACACCTGGAAAATATGAATTAGATCAAACAAATGGTGAAATTGTAACTCAAATAATAAGACCAACAGGTTTGTTAGACCCAATAATAGAAATTAAACCTACTAAAAATCAATTAAGTGTTATTTTAGATGAAATTCAAAAACAAATTTCACAAAAAGAAAGAACTATCATTATTACTAACACAAAAATGTCAGCTGAACAAATTTCTCAAACTTTAAGAAATAATAAAATTAAATCAGCTTATATTCATTCAGAACACAAAACTTTTGAAAGAAATGAAATATTAAGAAAATTACGTAAAGGTATTTATGATGTTGTTGTGGGTGTTCATCTTTTAAAAGAAGGGATAGATTTACCTGAAGTTTCACTTATAATGATTTTAGATGCTGATGTTGCTTCTTTTTCAAGAACTAAAAGTAATTTAATCCAAATGATAGGTCGAGTTGCAAGAAATGATCATGGTCGTGCAATTTTATTTGCTGATAAAATTAATAGTCACATTCAAGAAACACTTGATGATAATAAAATGAAAAGAAAAATACAAATTGCATACAATAAAAAACATAATATTATTCCTAAAACTATTATCAAACCAATACCTGAACCTATTGAACTTTATTTAAATGATGATGATAGTTTAAATAAATTTAAAAGCACTAAAAAATCAAAAAATTCTCTTGATAAATTAATAAAAGAATGAGAAAAGAAAAAACAACAATTAATTAAAGAAGACAAATTGGAAGAAGCTATAAAAATACGTGATTTAATTTTAGAATTAAAATCAGAACAATAAGTAAAATAAAATACAAAATCGCTTAAAAATGTTATAATTTTTAGATAATTATCAAAAAAATAATAATTTACAAAAAAGTTATAATATTTTTAATATTAAAAAATTTTATTTTTTTATTTTTTTTGTTAAAATTTTATTAAAAAATTACATTTTAAGCAATTAAATGGACAGGAATTAGTTGAAAGGCTAGTTATTAGGTAGGTTTTAAGCGCTTAAAATATTTTATTTTTTATACTAAAATCAAAAAATTAATGAAAGGAGCCAAAATGGCAAAATTAAATTTTGATAGATCAAAAGAACACGTAAATATTGGAACAATTGGACATATTGACCACGGTAAAACTACTTTAACTGCAGCTATTGCAACAGTTTTATCAAAAAGAGGTTTAGCAGAAGCTAAAGATTATGCTTCAATCGATGCTGCTCCAGAAGAAAGAGCACGTGGAATTACTATTAATACAGCTCACATTGAGTATGAAACAGAAAAAAGACACTACGCACACGTTGATTGTCCAGGACATGCTGATTATGTTAAAAACATGATTACAGGTGCTGCTCAAATGGATGGTGCTATCTTAGTAGTTGCTGCTACAGATGGACCTATGCCACAAACAAGAGAACACATCTTACTTTCTAAACAAGTTGGTGTTCCAAAAATCGTTGTTTTCTTAAACAAAGTTGACATGCTTGAAGGTGAAGATGAAATGCTTGACTTAGTAGAGTTTGAAATTAGAGATCTTTTATCTAAATATGAATACGATGGTGATAATTTACCAATTATTAGAGGTTCTGCAAAAGGAGCTCTTGAAGGTAACCCACAATGAGAAGAAAAAATTCTTGAGTTAATGAATGCTGTTGACTCTTACATCGATGCTCCAGTTAGAGAAATGGACAAACCATTCTTAATGGCTGTTGAAGATGTTTTCACAATTACAGGACGTGGAACAGTTGCAACAGGTAAAGTTGAAAGAGGACAAATTAAATTAAACGAAGAAGTTGAAATTGTAGGATACAAAGACCAACCTAAAAAAACAGTTGTTACTGGAATTGAAATGTTTAGAAAAAATCTTGATTCAGCTATGGCTGGGGATAATGCTGGAGTTTTATTAAGAGGTGTTAATAAAGACGAGATTGAAAGAGGACAAGTTATTGCTAAACCAAAAACTATTATTCCTCATACAGTTTTCAAAGCAGCTATTTATGCACTAAAAAAAGAAGAAGGTGGACGTCATACACCATTTTTCCAAAACTATAAACCACAATTTTACTTTAGAACAACAGACGTTACAGGTGGAATTAAATTTGACGCTGGTAGAGAAATGGTTATGCCAGGAGATAATGTTGACTTAACAGTTGAATTAATTGCTCCTATTGCTGTTGAACAAGGTACAAAGTTCTCAATCCGTGAAGGTGGAAGAACAGTTGGTGCTGGTTCAGTTACAGAAATTATTAAATAATTCATCAATTTAATTAAATAAAAAAACAAGATTCAATTTGCATCACTGAATCTTGTTTTTTTTATTTGTTTTATTTTAATTTTTCTTTATTTGTTTTATATAAGGTTATCGATGTTGTAACTAAAGGTAATATCAAGAAAACAGCACCGATAATATTGAATATTGGAATTCATAAAAAGAATAAATTTATTCCTAAAAAAATTGAAGAAATAATTCATAAAATAAAAATTGTTATATCAAATTTTTGACTTTTTACAGCTAATATTATTGCTAAAACTAACATAGCTATAAAAATCATAAATATCAAAATAGTGATAATGAACGTCGAAGTAATACTTTTTACATTATAGTCATAAATGGTAGTAGCTATATTAGCGATTAAAATATTTGATATTACTATTAAAACAATAGAAATAATTATTAAAACAAAAAATGCAATATTAATATTTTTTATTTGATTTCTCATTTAACACCTTTCATATTTAATTTTAAATGAATTTAAAATAAAAAAAATAAAAATAATGTTTTATTTTAAAAAAGCATTATTTTTTACAAAAAAAACATTTTTTCAAAACTAAATTCAAATAAATACAAAATATAAATTTATATCAAAATTTAAAATTAAATTAGTCATTTTGTTTATATGTTAAAATTTTATTATATAAATATTTTAAAAAATATGCTTTAAATATTAAGGAGAAAATAAAATGAAAAAAAAGAAAATATTAAAATCATTTTTTTTAGCTATGAGCTTAGGTTTATTTGTTTTTAGCAATATTCCTTATACAAAGCAAAATATTGAAGTAGTAAACTTACAAAAACATATTAGTCAAAATTTTAATCATTCTAAAGTAATAGAAAGAACCGTTTCTTTTGATGTTCCACAAAATGATAATTATCTTGAAACTTCAAAACGAATTAATGGAATTAAAGAACTAAAACTATTATTAAATTATGATATTGAAGAATTCGAAACACACTCAGAAACAAAAACTTTTTTTGAAACACAAAACAATAATTTTTCTAAACTTTTTAAAGAAAAATTTAGTTTTATTAAAAATATTGAAATAAGTAGTTTAACGCCAACTATTTGAATTTATTTTAATAATGATGAAGATAAAAATAAATTTATTAATTTAGCAAAAGAAGATAATTTTATATTTAAAATTATAAATTTAAAATATGAAATAAAACCTTTGTACAAAGTCCCACTTTTATGTATGGATGTTGAGTGTTTACTTAGAACAGACCAAACACCTGAAGAATTTAATGAAGCTTTAAAAAACCACCCTACAATAAGTCCGAGATCTAATACAGTTAAAAGTCCTGATTGAAATAAAATTTCTAAATTAAAAATAGTGGAAGATTATCCTGTTGAATTTATTGAAACAAATTTAGATAAAATTGATTTTAGCATGGCAGATATTAAAACACCATGAAAACCTAATGAGCATAACAAAATTGGAATTTTAGAAGCAAAAAATGGAGTTATTTATAAAGAATTAGACCAAGACATTTTATATGATCCTAAAATTTATAGTGAAAGTAGCAATATAAGAAGTATTCATGCAGGGATAGTTGCAAAAATTGCTGCAGGTTATGATGGGGTTGATAGATATGCAGAGATATATTCTGCAGGGTTTGCAAGTACAGATAGTCTATGACAAAAACAAATAGAATGAATGATTGAAAATGGTGTAAAAGTTATTAATCATAGCTATGGTTTAAGAACACATAGCAAAGAAAATATATATAATGAAGAAGCATTTTTTCTAGATTATATTGCAAGAAAATATGGAATAATTAATGTTTTTTCAGCTGGTAATGATCATGATAAACCAAATAAAAATAAATACATTGATAGTTATAAACTATCTTTTAATTCCATTGTTGTTGGTGCCCTTGATAAAGGTATTAAATATGATAATTTTTGAATAGCTCCTTATTCAAATCGTACATTAGAACCTGAGTATGAAGACTTACCAAAACCATTAGTTGTTGCGCCAGGTTATTTTGAATATTATGATCAACATAAAACAGTAAAAGAAGTAGACGGTACAAGTTTAGCTGCTCCAATGGTTTCAGGAGCTATTAGTGTTTTGTTAGGTAACGAAAAGAAAATTGATTTAAAAAATTCAAGAGTAGCTGCAATTAAAGCTATTTTAGCAGCTTCTTCTAGATTACCTAAAAACATTTCTAACTTAGAATATAAATTAAGCGGATTAGAAAAAACATATGGTTCAGGATTGATTGATTATCAAAGAATGAAAAAAGCTGCATTTAATCTTGAAATTGTAAATGTATCAAAAGGAAGTATAAAAGAATTTATTTATACAAGTAATAGTATTTATTTAGATAAAGATGAAAATATAAAAATTGCTTCAGCATGAATGAATAATGGTGGAGTTTTAAAAAATAAAGTATCTAAACCAGGATTTTGAAAAAATCTTTTTGGTATAGATCAAAATTGAGAAAACATTCACCGTAATGAATATAGTTTAAAATATAATGAAAATAATTCAAGACAAGAAAAAAGATTTTTTACAGATTTTGATTTAGTTTTAGAAAAATATGATGGAAACAAATGAATTGAAATAAAAAGAGTTACATCTATAAAAAGCAATGTAGAAATTATAAATTATAAAGCTATACAATCTGAAAAGTATAGAATAAGAATTTTTAAATATAATGATATATTTGAAAATTCAATAGATGATGTTATAGGTGTTACATATGTTAAAAATTAAAAAGATTTTCAAGTGTTGTGTAGCTATTGTTTCTTTTTCTACATTAGTAGGTTTAAGTTCTTGCTTTAAAACTAAAGACATAATTGAAATTAATAAAGAAGAAAAAAAGGAAGAAAGTAAAGGTAGAATAATAATTAATCAAAGTAAGGATATTATGAGTAAAATGTATTCTTATTTTAATATTAAAAGATATGTTATACGAAAAGAAGTTAAAAAAGATAAATCTATTAGCAACTATATTGAACCAGAAAATTTTGATTATTTAAGACAAAATAAACATATTGATCTAAAATCAAAAGAAGAATATGATAAATATTTTTCTAATATTAAATACCCTAATATAGATAATTTTTTTGAAACACATAATATGTTTGCTTTTTTTTCACATAATCAATCATTTGTTTTTAAAGCATCTGATCAATTTTATCCAATTGTAAATGAAAAAGATAAAAAAATAGAAATTAAAATTTTCGAGCCTGCATCAGAACTTGAAATAGTTTTGCCAGATATACGAGGTCCTGACACAATTTATTTATTTCCTTATGAAAAAAAATATGAAATAAATAAAATATCTGAATTTTCTAAACATGATGAAATAGTAAATATTTTAGAAGAAATTCAAAAAAAGTATAAAGAATATTCTTATAAAGAGGAAGAATTGTATATTAGTAATTAAAAAAATTAATTATATTTAGTTTATAAAAAAAATTTCTATATTTTTTGTTGATAATTAAACAAAAATTATTATCTAAATTTTTAACAATAGCAAAATTAGCTATTGTTTTTTATTTAAAGTAAGCTACATTTTCATTTAAAAATTCTTGAATTTCCTTGTAAATTTTAAAATTAGCACTAGGGGTTGCAAATTTTAAATATAAATTTATATCAAAATTTAAAATTAAATTAGTCGTTTTGTTTATATGTTAAAATTTTATTATATAGATATTTTAAAAAATATGCTTTAAATATTAAGGAGGAAATAAAATGAAAAAAAAGAAAATATTAAAATCATTTTTTTTAGCTATGAGCTTAGGTTTATTTGTTTTTAGCAATATTCCTTATACAAAGCAAAATATTGAAGTAGTAAACTTACAAAAACATATTAGTCAAAATTTTAATCATTCTAAAGTAATAGAAAGAACCGTTTCTTTTGATGTTCCACAAAATGATAATTATCTTGAAACTTCAAAACGAATTAATGGAATTAAAGAACTAAAACTATTATTAAATTATGATATTGAAGAATTCGAAACACACTCAGAAACAAAAACTTTTTTTGAAACACAAAACAATAATTTTTCTAAACTTTTTAAAGAAAAATTTAGTTTTATTAAAAATATTGAAATAAGTAGTTTAACGCCAACTATTTGAATTTATTTTAATAATGATGAAGATAAAAATAAATTTATTAATTTAGCAAAAGAAGATAATTTTATATTTAAAATTATAAATTTAAAATATGAAATAAAACCTTTGTACAAAGTCCCACTTTTATGTATGGATGTTGAGTGTTTACTTAGAACAGACCAAACACCTGAAGAATTTAATGAAGCTTTAAAAAACCACCCTACAATAAGTCCGAGATCTAATACAGTTAAAAGTCCTGATTGAAATAAAATTTCTAAATTAAAAATAGTGGAAGATTATCCTGTTGAATTTATTGAAACAAATTTAGATAAAATTGATTTTAGCATGGTAGATATTAAAACACCATGAAAACCTAATGAGCATAACAAAATTGGAATTTTAGAAGTAGAAAATGGAGTTATTTATAAAGAATTAGACCAAGACATTTTATATGATCCTAAAGTTTATGGCGGAAATAACAATATAAAAGATAGTCATGCCGGGATAGTTGCAAAAATTGCTGCAGGTTATGATGGGGTTGATAGATATGCAGAGATATATTCTGCAGGGTTTGCAAGTACAGATAGTCTATGACAAAAACAAATAGAATGAATGATTGAAAATGGTGTAAAAGTTATTAATCATAGCTATGGTCCAAGAACACATAGCAAAGAAAATATATATAATGAAGAAGCATTTTTTCTAGATTATATTGCAAGAAAATATGGAATAATTAATGTTTTTGCAGCTGGTAATGATCATGATAAACCAAATAAAAATAAATACATTGATAAAACTAAACTCTCTTTTAATTTAATTGTTGTTGGTGCCCTTGATAAAGGTATTAAATATGATAATTTTTGAATAGCTCCTTATTCAAATCGTACATTAGAACCTGAGTATGAAGACTTACCTAAACCATTAGTTGTTGCGCCAGGTTATTTTGAATATTATGATCAACATAAAACAGTAAAAAAAGTAGACGGTACAAGTTTCGCTGCTCCAATGGTTTCAGGAGCTATTAGTGTTTTGTTAGGTAACGAAAAGAAAATTGATTTAAAAAATTCAAGAGTAGCTGCAATTAAAGCTATTTTAGCAGCTTCTTCTAGATTGCCTAAAAACATTTCTAACTTAGAATATAAATTAAGCGGATTAGAAAAAACATATGGTTCAGGATTGATTGATTATCAAAGAATGAAAAAAGCTGCATTTAATCTTGAAATTGTAAATGTATCAAAAGGAAGTATAAAAGAATTTATTTATACAAGTAATAGTATTTATTTAGATAAAGATGAAAATATAAAAATTGCTTCAGCATGAATGAATAATGGTGGAGTTTTAAAAAATAAAGTATCTAAACCAGGATTTTGAAAAAATCTTTTTGGTATAGATCAAAATTGAGAAAACATTCACCGTAATGAATACAGTTTAAAATATAATGAAAATAATTCAAGACAAGAAAAAAGATTTTTTACAGATTTTGATTTAGTTTTAGAAAAATATGATGGAAACAAATGAATTGAAATAAAAAGAGTTACATCTATAAAAAGCAATGTAGAAATTATAAATTATAAAGCTATACAATCTGGAAAGTATAGAATAAGAATTTTTAAATATAATGATATATTTGAAAATTCAATAGATGATGTTATAGGTGTTACATATGTTAAAAATTAAAAAGATTTTCAAGTATTGTGTAGCTATTGTTTCTTTTTCTACATTAGTAGGTTTAAGTTCTTGCTTTAAAACTAAAGACATAATTGAAATTAATAAAGAAGAAAAAAAGGAAGAAAGTAAAGGTAGAATAATAATTAATCAAAGTAAGGATATTATGAGTAAAATGTATTCTTATTTTAATATTAAGAGATATGTTATACGAAAAGAAGTTAAAAAAGATAAATCTTTTAGCAACTATATTGAACCAGAAAATTTTGATTATTTAAGACAAAATAAACATATTGATCTAAAATCAAAAGAAGAATATGATAAATATTTTTCTAATATTAAATACCCTAATATAGATAATTTTTTTGAAACACATAATATGTTTGCTTTTTTTTCACATAATTTAGCAAAAGTTTTTAAAGTATCTGATCAATTTTATCCAATTGTAAATGAAAAAGATAAAAAAATAGAAATTAAAATTTTCGAGCCTGCATCAGAACTTGAAATAATTATACCAAATCAAGTAGGTCCTGACACAATTTATTTATTTCCTTATGAAAAAAAATATGAAATAAATAAAATATCTGAATTTTCTAAACATGATGAAATAGTAAATATTTTAGAAGAAATTCAAAAAAAGTATAAAGAATATTCTTATAAAGAGGAAGAATTGTATATTAGTAATTAAAAAAATTAATTATATTTAGTTTATAAAAAAAATTTGGTAGTGTTCAATGGTTGGTGGTAATGTTTTTTTTAGTAATCACCCCGTTAGCTAAATTATAACATTTTTTTCAATTTTCCTAGTTTTTATTAAAAACGGCATTTTCTCGCGCGTGCGCGCGTTGCTTTGAAGCAGGATAAGACCTGTTACATAACTTCCTAAACGGAAGGTAAAAAAATAAAATTCAATAACATATAATGTTATTGTTTTATCATTTTTTTTTATTAAAAGTTTAATAAAAGGTATTTGTTTTTATTAAAAACCTTAATAAAAATGATTTTTTTTTAGAAGTTATAATACTATGTATTATATTTTTATTATGTTTTTTTATTAAAAACCTTAATAAAAGCATTTTTTTTGCTTAAAAATTTAGTTTATAAATTTAACTGATTTAGTGTTTTTTTGATTTAGAAAAATTAATTTTTTAAACACATCTAGACTAAAAATTGCAAATTTTTTAGTAGTATTTTTTTTGATAAAATGTGAAATCATCGTTTCTGTTTTGCTACCAATATCCATGACTTGATTGTAAAAATTTAATGCTTTTTTATTAAAAATTAAATATTGAATAAACTTGTAAATTTCTAAAACTTTATTTGGTATATTTCGTTTTTTAATTGAATTTAGTTTAATATTTCATAATTTTTTTACAACATTTTTTAAAATAAAAATTGCATTTTTACTATCATTTTCTCTAATTAAATTTTTAATTTTTTTATACAATGTTATATTAGAAATTTTTCTAAAATAATCAAAATATTTTTTATTTTCAGTATTATATTTACCATACCCCACAGTTTTTAAAAGTAATTTAGTTACATGAAATCAGTCTAAAATGTATATTGCATTTAAATGTTTAGAAATTGTTTTCATATACTTGGCACCGTCACCATAAATCACTAATTTTAAATTTAAATCATAATTTTCTTTAATGTGTTTTTTTATACTTTTAATAGTAAAATCTACAAATTTTTTTGATGTATTTGTTTTGGAAGTGTTTACTAAAAGTGAAGTTGCAAATACTTTTTTCTTATTATTTTTTTCTACTAAATGAAAATACATTGCTCTAGTTCTAAACTTACTTTTTTTATTGTTTTCATCTATTAAATCTTGGTATGCATCATCAATATGCATGTACAAATAACCATTGTTTTCTTTAGAATGAATATCTAGTTTTGTAGTTTTAATTTCTACTTTTTTCATTAAATATGTAATGTATCCAATTGAAATTATATTATTATATCTTTTAACGATATTTCTATAGCTAAGTCCCATTTTAACATTTTGTAAAATAGCTTTTTTTAGTTCAGGTGTGATTATTGTTCCTTTTTCAAAAATTAAATGAGGTGCATAACCATAATTTCATTTATCATTTTTATAATATTTATATTTAGTTAGTTGTATTTCGGCTTCTCCATCTTTTATCTTAAAACTTTTTGTTCTTTTTGAGTGTATTATATAACCCAACTGTTTTCTTAATTCAGAATTAAGAAATTTTTCATCTTCATATTGAATTCATTTTACAAAAGAATTTATCCCTTTTTCACTTGTTCAATTTAACACAATTTTTTCCATAATATATAAATTTTAAATAAATTATTTGTAAATTAAATTTTTTTGTTTTAAATATTTATTAAATAATAAAAATAATACAAAAATAAAAACCAACTAAAAGTTGGTTTATTTTTTAATTTTTTTACCAGGACCAAAACGATAATATATTCAGATTACGATTCCAAAAGTTAAAATAGTTAAAACTATTGCTAAAGGAATAATTCACATTAATTTTTTCTTATCTATAGATTTATTTATATTTTTAGAAATAGCTTGATTTTTATTATTTTTTACTATTTTTTCAATAGCATCATTTTCAAGCCCGGGATCACTATAGGGATCATATGTTGAATCATCAGCTTTAAGCATATTATTTATAATATTTAGCTCTGCAGAATTGTACATAATAAAGTTTTTAGGTTTAACAATAGCTTTGATTTTATTAATTTGATTTTCTGTAGTTAAAAGCTCTAATATTTTATCTCAATTTTCTATTATTAAATATTGTTCAAAATTTAAATTATAGTTTTTTAGTTGCTTATTTAAATCTTCAATAATTTTAGCTTTTAATTTATCTTTATTAGAAATATTGGCTTTAATTGTCTTAAGCTTTAGAGTAGCTAAATTTTGTTCTGAAGGCACTTCGAGATTATCAACTAAATTAACTAAAACTATAGTTTTTTTACCAATTAAATTTTCATTATTTTGTATTACTTCTAAATTTAAATAATATTCTTTATATTCTGCATCTTTAAATTTATATACTTTACTAATAGCTTTTTTCACAGCATCACTTAAATTAGTAATTTTTCAATGGTCATTATACTTAAATTTAGAATCCATATTTTTTTCAATTGTTTCAATAATGTAATTTTCAGCTTGCTTTTGTTTTTTAATAGCTTTTAAATTAATTTCATCAATTTTTAAATCATTAAAAATATCTTGTAATTTAGATGTATTAGTTTCGTTTATATTTTTTGTTTTATTTTGATTTAGGTTTGTATCATTTAAAGTTTTTAGTTCATCAAAAGTTAAATAAATTTTAAAAACATTTTTATTTAAGTAGTATTCGTTTTTATATTTTTCTAAAAGTTTATAATTAATAATAATATTAAAGTGTTCTTCAAATGTTTCTTCATTGTATTCAATATTACTTATTAATTTATCACTATTGTCAAAATTTAAATATCATTTGTATCATAAAGTGCTAGTTAAAAAATTTGCTTTTGTTGTATTTTTAGCAAAAAGTTTAATTTTTTCAACATCAACTATTGGATGGATAGCTATTTTAGTTTCATAATCTTTTTCTTCATCTTTAAATTTTAGGTCACTAATTATGATTTCTTTAGCTGATTTATCAATTTGATAATTCAAAGATCTTGTATCATCTTTAATTGAAAAAACAAATTTTAAATTGTTTTTTTCATCAATTGTTATGTTACTATCAACTAATTCTTTGTATTGAAAATCAGCTAAAAATTTATTTAAGGTTTTTAAATTATTAATGAAATTATTTTTTGTTTGACTTTTAGCATAATTTCTTAATTCTTGAATTTTAACTAAAGGTTTAATATAAAAAATTGTATCTAAAGCTTTATTGTTTTGGTAATTAAATGAAACATATTCTTTTCAATAATTAATGACATTTTCATAGATCAAAGTATTTATTTGTTCTTTAGTCATCTTTTTTTCAATATTTAAAAAATTAAATAAATGAATACCTGGAAGACTTGTTCAAAAAGAACTTATTTTTTGATTTACAAATTGTTCTGTAAATAAATTTTTAGGGTTGTTGTCCCCTATTGCAACAATTTTATAACTATCAATACCTTTTTCTGTTCTAGAACTAAAGAGTCAAATTCCTGAAGATGAAAAATAATTTTTTTCTTCTTGTGATAATTGGATTATATTACCTTCTTTTAAAGTGTCGGTGTCATTTTCGTTATCATCAATTAATTCAACTTCATTAATATTTTTAGAATTAATTTTAAATCTTTTAGTTTTTTGATTATCTGCTTTTTCTAATGTGAGTTTTGCCCCTTTTCCAACTAAAGAAGCTTCAGCAATAAAACCTCATTTATATTGTGAAACTGGAATAAGCTTTTTTTCTATGCCTAGAGGATCTTGGAGAAACCTTGTATCATTAGGAAGTTTATTATTTTGATTTTCAAAATCAACTCAAACTAGTTGTTTTTTAGTTCCAGTTTTACGATCAACAAGTGGATCATAATCAGGGTTTTTAATTTTTTCACCATTATTATCTCTTACAAAATCATTTGTTGATTTATCAATCAAAAATTCGGTTATTATACTTTTTTGCTTTGGATTGTTATCTGGATCTCAAGCAAACCATTGCGCTTCTAATTTAGGATTAACTGAATTTATTACAATATCAATGTAATATTTTTGAATAGGTTTTATATTTTCAGCATTAATATTTTTTTTATCATATTGTACAACTTCAACTCGGTATTTGTTTGCGTTTTTAGCTTGATTACTATTAGTGTTATCATCTTTTGCATCAGATCTTAAATCTTCTAAATTATATTGAAAGTACCTATCTAAAACATCAACTTTTTGACCATTAATAAAAAGAATTTCATTTTCTTGTTTTTGTGTGTTGAACATAACTGTAGCTAAAGAATTGTATTCCCATTCACCACCATATTCAACTAAAACATTATCTATATTTTTACTAGGATGTCCTTTAATAATTTCTTTGGGTTTGTCATCAACAAGCTGCCCATTATATACATTAGTTAAATCTAAATATTTTGATGGTTTTACTATAATTCTATTTTTTAAACTTAGTTTTTTTGCTTTATCAGTTAATTCAAAATTAATTTTAACATTTAAAGCTAAAGTAAAATATTCTTTTTTTTGACTTAAATTATTTTTAAATTCTAAATAAAAATCAACAATTGAATTTTTTTTATCATTGGAATTTTTAACATTGTAAACAATTTTTTCTTGATATTTATTCAAAATATTTTTTTCAGTTCATTTAGTTATTTTTAAATCAAAAAAAGCTTGTGTATTTTTTAAATTTAAACTTTTATTAGCTTTAGTATATAAACCATCAGTTGGATAAACATCACTCAAAGATTTAATTGTATTATTTGTTTTTGCAAAACTATTATTAAATTGGCTTTTAATTTTATGTAAATAATCATCAAGTTTTTGAGCATAATTTTTATTTGCAACATTTTCATATTCATATTCAAAATTAAAATTAACTTTAACTTTAAATTCAGTTATTTTATCACCTAGTAAAAGAGTATCTGTTATTGTAACTTCTTTTGTGACTGAAGGTTCACAATAAGAAGAATAATAACCATAGCATTCGCCACCTGATGTTTCAACTCTTGTTGTTTTACCAAAATCCATTTTAAATTTTACTTCTAATTTTAAATTTTTAATTTTTAGATTTTTAATTCTGAAATCACCTGTATTATGTTTGTTGTGAATTTCGTCATTATATTTTTTAATAATATTGTTTTTAATTTCACTTTTTATATTTTTTAATATAGAAGGGTTAGAATAAAAATAGCTATTTTTAGTTTCAGATATATATTGCTCATCATTAGATCTATAGATATCTGTAACATTTTTAAGTTTAATATCTAAATTATCAATTCAATTTTCTAGTTCTTTTTTATTATCAATGGATCAAGAAATATTTGAAAAATCATGTTTTGCAAATGATCCATCATCTAAATTTTTTTTATTTCAATCAACACTATATCAATAGCTTTTTAGTTTTGTAGGGTTTTCATGATAATTATAATCTCAAAGCTTATTTAGTTTTACATCAGCACCAAGTCACTCATTATTTGCATCATTATAAGCAAATCAATAACCATTATTATAACCAATAGCTCGATGTTGCGTATATGTTATAGATGCTTTTTTAATAACATCATTTTGATCTTTAGTTTTATAAGTAAAAGTAGGTACAAGTGTATTTATTAAATAATTTTCTCCACCCGAAATGTAGCCACTAAATTTTGTTAATTGGTAGTCACTAAGTTTTATATTAAATTCTTTGTTAAATGTTGTTTTGTTTGATATTGATGGCATTGTGATTTTTTGATAATTAGTTTTGAAACTCAAAGCTATAGCAAATGGCAAAACAACACTAGAAAAACCAGTTAAAATCAACAATGTTTTTTTAATATTTTTATTCATTTTTATTTCTTATTTCTTTCTTTAGTTTTTCTTCATGAATTTCATCAAAAATATCGCCTTTGCTAAACCTATCAAATATTTTTTCAGTTTTATTTGCATTTTTAGCTAAGGTTTCATTTAAGATTTTTAGTGTTTTTTCATCATTTTTTGCTTTTTGAATGAAATACAAACTTTCATTCAAAGCTTTAGGAGAAGGTTCATCAAAAATTTCATCATTTATATCTATATTTTTAAAAAGGATATTTGATATTAAATCAAGTTTTGAATTTAAAATTTTATTTTTAAAATTTTCATCTGTTTTTCTTATTTGAAATTCTTTGTAGACACTTGACATAGAAGCGAAAATAGCTTTTCTAATTGCATAAAATAAATCATCTTTAATTGACCTTATAATTTGTTTTTCTTGTTCTTTTTTAATATGAGTTATTATTATTTCGCAAATAGTTTGATTTAAAGATAAACCTTTATCAAGGATGTTTTGCTTTCATAAATTAAAAGTTTGGATATCACTTTTTTCACCAAAATAACCACTAAATCTTACTTCTCTTTCTTTAATCATAATTTTTTTTATCTCCTTGTTTGAAATATAGTTTTTTTTCCAAATCATTAAAATAGCTATCAACTAAAAATCTTTGATTAGATGTTAGTCCAAAAAGAAACTCACCAATTTTTGCATTAGCAATAAATTTTTTTTCTTCAGAAGTTAAACCACCTGAATTTTTATATAAATCATCAACAATATCAATATCTTTCGAAGTTAAATTATGAATAACAGCATATTGAGAATTATCAACAATAGCTTCAGATTTTCTTTTGGCTTCTCCTGACACTGAAAAATCACGAGGATTTTGTGTTGTAGCTATTGCAGCTCCATTAAATTTTCTAATAGTTTTTCATGTTGTATTCATAATGTCTAAAGCATAAGTATTTTTTTCATCAATAAATTTATGTGCTTCATCAACAATGAAAAGAATTTTTTGTTTTTTATTAATGTTATTTGAAATTTGACCTTGAATAAACGACATCATTAAGAAAAAACCAGCTTGAACAATTTTTAGTGATGCAGATTCTAATAGTGGAGCAACATTAAAAATAGTAAATTTATTTGAGATTTCAAAATTTGTTTTTCCATTATAAAGTTGTCTAAGTTTTCCATTCTTTCCGAATTCATAATCCAGTAGATCAATTAAATCTAATTTTTCATTTTCTTCTAACGTTGTAAAATTAGAAGTTTTTATTTCTAATATTAAATCATCAATAGTTGGATAATGTTCATTAGCATAAGCACTGATATCAAAATTACGATTTATTGAAATATTAAATTTACGATATAAATTTCTTCAACCTCTACCCAAACCTCTAAGCATTCTCGAAGTTAAAGTTGGAAAAATAGTTTCAAAAAACTTTTCTAAATTTTGTTCATGCAACATCATAATTTCTTGATTGTCAAAAGTGCTTTGGGCATTGTTTGATTCTTCTAAAGTTTTAGGGTTAAAATTTTTTCTAATTTGTAAAGGGTTAAAGGTTGTATCTGAACCTGAACCAATATTTATAATTGATGCATTTAATTTTTGACCTAAAGTTGCATATTCATTTTGAGGATCAATTAAAATGATTTGATTACCCAATGAATATTGATAAGTGATGATTTTGTTTGTTAAAGTTGATTTTCCTGAACCTGAAGTTCCTAAAATGAACATATTGTTATTTTTTCTATGATCATCATTTTTAAATTGATCAAAAAATAATGGTTCATTATTTATAAAGTGCGTCCCTAGAAGATGATAATTTCCATCATTTAAATGAGCATTAGCAAATGGTCAACCATATGCGATGTTTGAAGAAATTATTTCAGTTTGATCTTTGGTTGAATCAAACATTTTAAAATAAACACTACTTAAACCTTCAAATTGTCTAAAAGTTAAATTATTAATTTTAGCCCCTAAAACTATACAATTATTTTTATTAACTTCTTCAATGTAATTTAATTCTTTTTTTGATAATGCTCGATTAAAAAAAATAAAGTCAGATTCAAAAATTTCTTCAGTCCCTGAAGAAGCTATATCAATAATATTATCTAAAGCTTGATATTCAAATGAATCACGTCTTCTACTTACACGGTTTTTTTCATCTTCAATATTACTTTCAATTTTTTTAGCAGCACTGTTAAAACGTCTTTTTTTAGCACTTTCAGATAATTTTCTTAAATTTCAAACTACAACTGAATTTGAGTCAAACAATTTGTTTGCTCAACCAGCTTCAAGCTTAAATGGATATTCACCAATTGTTTGTGTTGAAAATCAATAATCATTAATGTTAAAATGACTAGCTTTAAATTTAATGTTTTGTTGTTTGAAAAAGTTTTCAATATTTTTAGATTTCAAAATTTTTTGAATTTCCTCATCACTAAATTTTGCAGCAGGGTTAATGATTTCTATAGTTAAATTTAACAATTGTTTTAATGTTAATTGTTTATTTTCTAATTTAGAATGAAAAAGATTTTGACTTATTAAATTAAATTGTTTTTTAAGTTTTTCGATTTTGGTGTCAAAAACAATAATATAATAATGATCTTTTGTTCTTTCATTAAAAATATTTTCAATATCTTCTTCATATGATTTGTATAATTCATTTGAAATAGTGTTATTTTGATTTTGAAAATTAGTTTTTAAAAATTCAAGATTTTTACTTAAGTTTTGTTTTTTAGGTAATTTGACAATAGAAATTTTATTTGTAACTAAATTAAGTGTTTTGGCAAAACGATCAAGTAAATTAGAAATTTCATCACTATCATAAGTAGATATATTTACACCTGTTATTTCAAGAGCTCCAAAATAACCTTCACTAATTTCAATAAAATTTTCATTAATTTTTTTATAGGGAATTAGTGCTGAAGTATTAGTAATTTTGTTATTACTTTTATATTTTTTAGGTCTTGCTAAAAAGATAAATCAACGATATAAAAATACATAACCTTTACATTGTTGACTTGGATAAAAAAATACTAAAGGAAATAAAATTAAATTTAAAACAATAAAAATAATTAGTTGAATAAAAACATTTAAAAAATCTAAACCTAAAAAAGCTATAGCAGCACTTGTAAGAAAAATAGCTAAAAGAACCGGGACATCATTTAGTGTTATAAATTTTCAAAGTTTTAAACCTTTGTTTTTAATTCTTTTATTTTGTAATTTCATTTAATTATTCTCCTTTTTTAAACTTATTTTTTATCGCTTGTTTAAAGTTTTGCATTTTAATTTTGTTATTTTCTTTTTTGGCATCTTTATAATCATTTTGAGAGTTTTCAAATTCTTTATATGCTTTAGATATTTCGCTTTGTGTTAAGTCATATTTTTTTAAATTTTCTGTCATTCTTTTTTGAACCGAAGTTTTAGTTTGAGATTTTACAGGATTTAAATTAGATATTTTATTTGCTCATTCTTCCCTTGGTTTATTTTCTTGTTTTAAGTATTCTTTTTTGTTATTTAATAAATCAAGTTTTGCATTATGAATTTTTTGTTTTTCAGGTTTAAGATTTTTATATTCATCACTTTCCATAAAATTAAGTTTTTTATCGATTTGATCATCAATTTTAGCAATTTTATTTTGAGTTTTGTAGAGTTTATTATTTGTTTTACCACCAGCTAATAATCCATCTCTTGTATCTCTTCAACTAAGTCCTTCTGCTTTTCTTTCATTTTTTAAATCTCTTAATGCATTTTTATAACCTAGTTTTGAAATGTCACCTTCTTTTAATTGTTTTTTGAGTTGATTTTTGTGAAAATCTTCACCAATTAATTTTTTAGAAGCAAAACCTGCAGCTGCTGCTCCACCACCGAGAAGCATAGCTCCTGATTTAATAGATTTATCAAACATTTGTGAAGCTTCATTGTGTGAAATGCTTGAACCAAACATTTGGGCAATTTCTGCAGATAAACTATGAATTGTTATTGCCCCTGCTCAAACTAAAGCTAAATGCAAAAGTCAACTTAGTATTTTTGAATTTGCTTCTATTTCAAAAATATTATTCAAATTATTTACAACACCAATTCAAATCATTAAAAGACCTAAGGCAACTTGATAATATAAAAGCATAAAAAATTTACCTAAATAAATATTTTTTCAAGTTTTAAATTTTTCTCCATTATCATAAATACTTCAAACACTAAAAATAGGACTTGAAATAAAAAGCCAAAATATTTCAACAATTTTAACAGCGTAAACAAATAATAGTTTTATCATTCCATAAAGAATTAAAATTCCAGAGATTGAAAGAAAAATAATGGTTTGAACACCTTCACCTCAATTAAAAGTAGAATAAGTATTTATACTTATAACTGAAAAAGGTTTTTTAGTTGTTGCTATTTCACTTCAAGTTTGCGACTCTATTTTGTCAGGTTTATTAGAAATAAATAAAGATTCAGCTAAACCTATTTTTTGACCATTGATAGCAATAAAAAGCAGATCTAAAAAAATTTGTAAAATTATAATAAAAGCAAAAGTTAAAAAAGGGATTAAAACCAATAAAGATATTGAAGGTAATAATTTTTTTAATGCTTTTATTAAAACATTACTTTCTTCATTGTTATGTCGATGCTTAGCAATAAATTTAAAAATAACTGCAATCATAACTACAATTAATAAAACAATTGCAATAATACCCATAGCTCAATAACTAGTTGGTACATTTTTTCAATTTTCATTTTGATTTTCAGAACCAAACAATATTTTTTTAACTATTGGAAAACCTAAATATTGAAATGTTGAAAATGTAATTTTTAATATTGTATAAGGAAATCAAACTAGTATGTACCAAAAAATAGAAAATACACCATAGGCAATGCCATTTATAATTCCATCAAAAATCATTTTAAATTAAACCACCAATTTTAGCTAAGACAATTGGAATAGATGCTATAGCAACAATCACAATCACAAGACTTATTAATACAATTTTGAGTGATTTTTTATAAAATGATCTTTTTTCTTGATCTGTTGATGTACTCATTAATGTTGAAAATATAACTATTGCTGAAATAAATATAATAGCTACAATTGGAATTGAAATAGTTAAAAAATAATAAATTCAATTACTAGCTTCTTCAGCAAGTGTTTTAATAACTTCAGGCGCTTTACCACTTGGTGTGTTAAAACCACCTGTTGTTGTATCGTTTAAATATTGTAAAAATTTCATATTTTTTTTCTCCTAAATGTTTTATATTAAATTTAATAAATGCGCTATAGCTAAAACTCAGGCAATAGAGTTAATAGCTAATAAAATGTAAACTTTTTTATAAAGTTGTTTTTTTGTATATATACTTTTATTTTTTTTAATTTTTTTAAAGTAATAAATAAGTGAATTGATTAAGAAAAATATTGGTACAACTAAAACAAAACTTTGATACATAAAAATAAATAAAAAAACTAACAACAAGATTTACATCTTAATTTGTTAGCATATAAAAATAATGTTTTTTAATAAATTCTTCAGCTATATTTAATAGAGTTTTTACGTTCTCATTCTTCATAAAAAGCATCTATTTCTGAAGTAGTGTAATTAGTTTTAATTGTGGTATTGATTAAAGGATAAAAGTATTTAGTGATGTGTTTGTTGTATTGTCACTGAGTTAAAGGATTATTTGTTTCTAAACCAAGTTTAATTTGGAGCGGAGCTATTTCTTTGTTATATCAATTGATTAATTCTATGTAAAGTTTTTTGTAAAAAGGATTAAAATTTGAAAAAACATATTGCTCATTATATGAATAATGATTGATAGGATCTATATATGCTGAGACACTTTGGTTTAGTTGTTGAAAAATATTTTCTAGATTTTTATTATTTTTTAATTTTTCAAGTATATCATCTCTATAACTGCCTCTTATTTCTTCATAAAATATTATTTTTAATTCAATATAATTTCTAATAATAGAAAAAATGATAGGACTAGTTTTTCAATATAATACACCATCAGCATAAATTGATGATCATCAACTTTTATCGTTTTCATCTAAAATAGTAGAAAGATAACCATCATTAAAAAGTCTGTTTTCATCAGATATTAATTGAAATGCATATTTTGTATCTTTTTCAAGACCGTTTTTAGAGATTTTATCTAAGTCTGAATCTATTTTTTCAAAAATGGTGTTTGTTTTTTTATCTGAAATTTTATATCCTATTTTATCTAATGCTTTTTTATAAATTTCAACTATTTTAGAAATTCTTTCTTCTTTAGATAATGTTGGATTATTTTTATTAACAATATTTTCTAATTCTTTTGCTCATTCTCAATTTTTCTCTAATGTTTCATATACATAAAAATCAGGAATTGGCATTTCTTCAGTTAAATATTGATTTTGAACTTTAGCAGTAGGAGTTTTTGGTTCCGTAATATCAGAAGATGGTGGACTAGAAGGTGGAGTGTTTTCAATATCTTCAGAACTTTTATTTGGTTCTTTAAGTAAACCTTTTCAACATGAACTAGATAATAAAACAAAAACAGTGGGTATTACTAATAAATTACAAAATAAAAAAAATTTTTTAACGTGTGAAATCATCACCTTCTTTTTCAAATTCTTCATTTTTTTCATCTCCTATGTTTTGTAATCTTTTTTGCTCTATTTTTTCTTGTTCGAATTTTTTATCATCTTCTCATTCCCATAAAATATCTGAAAATTCTTCTCGTACACCATTTTTAAGGTTTCTTAATTCAATTAATGTTTCTTCAATTAAATTTTTGTTTTTTAAAATGTTATCTTTAAACTCTTCTTTATCTTTTCTGGAACTTTTAGAATATTCTTGATATAAAAAATCTTTATGACTATATTTTAGCTCACCAACAAAAGCATTTGTTTTGTTATTTAGTTTAACATCCATGAGTGAAACGTATGGTGGCTCTTGCGTTAAGTTTTTAAGAACACTTCTATAAATTTTGTCTATTTGATATTTTGTTAAATCATATGTATCAGCAAAAATAACATTTTTTTTATCAACTATATTGCTTAATTCTTCTTCTTTAATTGAATAAATTTGTGTTGTATCAACATATGAATCTTTTGTTAATAATCCTATTTCAGCTTTTTCTAAAAAAATTTCACCCTTGTTAGCTTTTTTTCTATTACCATGTCTATCATGTGCACTTCTAGTTTTAATATAATAATATTTTTCTATAATTTTCCCATCTTCAGTAATTTCTGCATATTCATCTCTAAATATAACAATAGGTCTATGTTTGATTGGGCCTTCAAAACGATCAAAAGTAATTTCATATTTAGTATTTTTTGTAAACATTGGTTTCATTTTAGGTAAATTTGTACTCATTTTTTAACTCCTATAATTTATTTTAATAAATTATACCACAATTTATTTAAAACATTATTTTTTATGCTATTTTTTTATTTTTTATACCTCCTTGTTTGTTAATGTTTTTAGATTTTATTTATTATTTTTAAATATTTCATCAACATCATAATTAAATGTTTTATAAGTATTTTCATTGATGTCTTTTGGATATTTTGTTCCAAATAAATGTTCAATACTACTTTTATTTGTTTCTTCTTTTTTAGGTTCAGAATTTGTTTCTTCAATTGGATCTTCAATTTTTTCTATTAATTCTTCATTTGTAGTTCAATCACAATAAGTAGTATTTAAATTATTCTTATTTTTTCTATTTTCAATTTGTTCTTTTGTTTCTAAAAGTTCAATTGCTTTAGCTTGGAGCATAAATGAAAAAGTTTTTTTATTTTTAATAACTTCTTCTACAACATTTAAATTTGCTTCAAGAAAAATTTTCACCCCTTTCACTGCATATTTATTTAATATTTCTGCTGTTTTATTTCAAGCAACAAAAGGTATAAAATCGGTAATTTCATTACCTTCATTCGACTTATAATTTCTTCTTACAGCAAGTGTTATTCAAGTGTAATAATTATTATTTGCACTTGTCATTAACTTAAAATCATTGGCAATTCTGCCGGCTAAAAAAACTTTGTTCATATATCTCCCTATATATATAGTTATTTAATAAGAAAAAAATAGGTCTTTTTTATGCTAATTTTTTCTTATTTTTATTTTGTAATTTCTCATTGATTAGATAATTTTTTTTCATATTCTAATTTATGTTTTTTTGTTTTTTTAAATATCAAATATTTTTTGAATTTTTTTTTGGCAATGTATTAAATGTTTTGGGTTGACATTCTCTCACATAGTATTTTTCTTTTTTGGATAATTCGATTATTGTTTCACAATTTTTTTCATCACAATAAGAGCATTTTTTTGTTTCTATAAAATTTATATCTTCCATTTTTAACTACCTTTTAAAAATTTTATTTTCTTTTCTATGATTTTATATTCTTCGTTATCTAGCATTCCACTTTTTAGTTTTGCTTCTAAATAAGCAAGTTGTTTTGTTCTGTTGTTTACTTTATCATTTTTTTCTTTGTCCATAAATTCTATTTCATCTAAATCTTCTACATCAAATTCTTCCTCTTGTTCAAAATTTTTATTATTTTCTTTTTCTTTTTTTACTGTGCTAATTGTTTTTAAAAGCATTTCATCCAATTCATCTTTTTTTTCTTTTTCTATTATTTCTAGTAATTCTTTGTTGAGGTTTTTATCTTTAGTATCATTTTTTGCAATTTCTGTAAATAAATAAAAATAATCTTTTTCATTAAAAATTCTTATTTCTTTTTTTTCTATTTCATTTGATTTAGTGTTTCAAACATCATATGCATATGTTGAGTTAACTCTAGAAGGTTTAATTCCAGATTGAATTATTAAATGAACTTTAGGTGAAATATTTTTTAATTCTTCAATTGAAACTAATGGTTTATTTGACAATGAATCAGTTGAACTTTTACTTTTATCATTTTTAGAATTTGAAAATGATGTTTTAACAACATTGCTTTGACCTAAAATTTCAGATGTTTTTTTTAATGTTTCATGATCAGAAGAATTTAAAAAAATAGTTAAGTTAGTATTGTTTTCAATTATTTTTTTATCATTTTTATATTTAGCTAATTGGTTTAAATCTTGCAAAACAATTGAAAAGAAAATATTTCTACTTCTCGCAATAGTAACTTTATTGTCAAAATCTTTAATAACAGGCAAATTACCAAACTCATCACCAAAAAATAAAAGTGTTCTTTTAAGTTTTTGATTTTTTGAAGCATTAGCAATATCAATTGCTGTTTGATAAATTTGATCAATCAAAATAGAAATGTAGCGATGTCTATCTTTTTTATGATCAGGAAATTTAATAAAAATAGCAAAAGGTTTACCATTATCTAAATGTGAATCTAAAATAATTTTTTCAATTTCAATATTATGTCTACAACTTCAAGATTTAATAGCTAAATCATTATTAAATTTAACAATAGCATTTACAGCGCCTGAAAGTTGACTTGTTAATGTACGATCATTATTTTCAATTAATGGTTTAACTTCTGATAAAAAGAAATTTTTTATTTCTTGACTTTGAGAATTTTGCAAAATGTTAATTCATTTACCTTTTGAAAATTCTTTGTAAGATAAAAACTGATTAAAAGAAGCTAAATTAAAATGTTGTTTTTTAAAATTTTTATCAATTGTTGAATAATAGAGCATAAACTTACCAATAATCTTTAGGCAATTTTTAGAGCTATCAGATCAAAACTTGTTATCACCACTTGTATTTCAATCATCTAATGATTCAATTACATCTGCTAATAATGAAAATGCTAATGATTCACGCTCAAGCTTATTCATGTTTTGATTATGAAAAGTTTTTCATATTTTAGATAAAAAGTTAAAACCATCAGAAATTAATGGATTAGTTAAATCTAAAGTAAATATTTGATAATTGTTTTTATCTAAATCATTTTTAAGTTCTAAATATAATTCACCTTTGGGGTCGATTAAAACAATATTTGGTTTGACTTCAGTGTTTTTAATATTTATGTTATATTTAGCACTTGGAATGATAAATCTCTGCGTTTTACCACTACCTGTTGTGCCAATAATTTTGGCATGTGTTTCTGTTGAAACAAAATATTTAATTTTTGAACCTATTCTTTTATAACTAACAACTCAACCAGGTTTTTGATTTTTAAAGTTTTTAAAATATATTTTTGAAAACTCGCTAAATGAACCTTTTTTATTTGGTTCATCTCATAAAAAACTTGCCCCACCTTCTTCAAGTTTTTCAAATTTATTTTTATTTTTCTTAAATTTAAAAAATATCAATACTAAACATAAAAATGTAAATGAAAAAATGAATGAAGATAATAAACTTATAGAAATTACATTTCAATTTGTAATATTTAATTTTCAATAATTTTTTAATTTTGGGAAAATATCAACAAATTTTTTTAAACTACTAATTTCAGAGAAAGGAAATAAAATATAAGTTAACAAAAAAACTGGAATTCAAAATAATATAAAAATAAAAAGATATTTTAAATTTTTTTTACCTTTCATAAACTAATTCATCATTCTCCTTTGCTGAACTAAAATCTTTATTGTTGATTTTTAAAATTTTGCTAATAAAAGTATGATTATTTTTTTTTGTTATTATTAATTTGATTTCATCGTTTTTCTTTACTTGTTCATAAAATGCATTAACTTGTTTTTTATTTAAAAGAAATAATTTTAAAGTTTTTTCGTTTTTATATTTTAGTATCATAAAAAGAGTTTTAGTTTCATTAGTTTTATAGTCTTTTATTTTTGTATATATTTAAGTTTTGCACTTATGCTAATAGATTTTTCATTAGCATAATTAATAGTTTTTTTAGACTTTAGATCATCAGTTTTATAATGATTTAAATTCAGTCAATTTAAATAATGTAATTTTTTCTGATATGCATTTTTTAAATCATTATCCATGCTAAATTCATCAGCATCTTTAAAATTTAAAAAGTCAATTACATAAATATTTTGAAAATTATTTTTAAAAAGTTTTTTAATAATTTCATAAGTAGCTTGTTTACCTGCTTCATCACTATCTAAAGCTAAAGTTATTTGTTTATTTTTTAATAATTTGATATGATGATTTGAGAGATTTATACCCATTAGCGCAACTGAGTTATAAATTTGATTTCTTTCAAAAGCTAAAACATCCATATAACCTTCAGTTAAAATAATTTCTTCATTATTTTTTGCGTTAAATCAATTCAATAATATTTTGTTTTTGTTAAATACAGAGTTTTCTTTTGAGTTAAGATATTTAGGAAAATTACTATTGTTATCTAAAGTTCTCCCTGCAAATCCAACAATTTCATTAAATTCATTTTTAATTGGAAAAATAATTCTATTAATAAAAAAAGAATTTTCATTTTCGGTTAATAAAGATGAATTTATTAATATGTCTTTAGGTATTTTTTTAACATTAATTAAAAAATTTTTAAACTTTGCATTATTTGAGTTATAACCAATATCAAATTTTTGAATAATATTGTTATTTAATTTTCTTTTGTTTAAAAATGTTTTAAGTAAGATATTTTCATTTATTTCACTTAATAAATTTACTTTAAATAAAATAGTTGCCAATGAATTAACGTTGATAATTTCTTTTTCATTTGTCTGAAAGTCATTTTCCGGTTTTTTAAATTGATGTTTTTTTAATGAAATTATATGAAATTTATTTGTTAGCCATTCAATTGCTTGTTTTGTATCAATTTTTTGATATTCTTTGACTAATTCAATTGCATTTCCGCCTTTATTACAACCAAAGCATTTTCAAATGTTTTTGGAAGGGGAAATAATCAATGATGCATTTTTATCACCATGAAAAGGGCAAATGACTTTAAAGTTAGAACCTTGTTTTATTAATTTAAAAAATTCTTGTGCAACATCAACTATGCTGAAATTAAAAATATTATTTTTGTTTTTATCTTGATTTATTTTCATTATTTTTACCTATAACTTTTTAATCATTTATTAAGTCATAACCTTTATCAAAAGATTTTTTAATTTGATATATTTTGTATGGCATTCAAGTTAATTTTTTAATAATTTTTTTAAGTAATGTTTTTTCATGAAATTTACTAGATTTTAATTTTGCAATTATTTTTTCATTTAAAAAAGCAGCATTTTTTAAAATTTGATTATTAAGTTGATTATTAAATTCATTAAGTTGATTATTAATAAATTCAGTTTTTTCTTCATCAAAAATTTTATCTATTTCTAATTCTTGGAGTGTGTCAAGTTTTTGTTGAAAAATATTAACCTTTTTAAAAAATAATTCATTGTTTTTCAACAAATAATCTTTAATTGCTATAACTGATTCTTGTATTTCTTTAGGTGCTAAATTAAAAGTAGGCTTTTTATTGTTTTTGTAATATTTTTTTATTTTTTGAAGGTCATCATAAAAATTATTTTGTTCATTAAACATTACTTTAAAAATTGGTTCATGCTTAATTTCTGTTTTAATTTCAAAAACTTCTTTTTTGATATTTCATAGAGTTTCATAATCTTTTTTGTGCAAAAGTTTCATGTCTAAATATTTTTGAAATTTTTTAATATTTTCAATTTCTAATGAGCCTTTTGATCTAAATTTAAATTTTTTTTGTTTGTAATTTCATGTAGTAGGCATCTTCTCACTAAAAAGAATATGAAAATGTGGGTGTTTAGTATTGGTATGAATTGCAAATAAAATATCTAAATTTTTTAAATTAAATTTTTCACTTTTTAAAAAATATTCAAAATTACTTGCTAAAAAATCAGCATATTCTTGTTGTGAAACAATATTAGCATTTTTCATTCTTTCATATTCAAAAGACAAGACAGCATCCCAAATTAATTGTTCTTTTTTTAATTTTTTATAAATATTTTTAGCTTTTTCAACAGCAATTAAATTAGCTTTTTTGCTTTTGATTTTAAATAAACCTGAATTAATTGAACTTTGTTCATTAACTAAGGAATTTAAAACTTTTTCTAATTGCGTTTGTTCATTTACTAGAGCAAGTATTTCATTTGATGTTTTTGTTGATTTATAAACAGCGCTGGGCCTTGTAATGTAATCAATTACTTTTCCCTTTTTGTAATATTCATTAGTTCCTTTAGCAAAACGAGTTATTTTAAAAACTGAACTTTGCATTTTTATTTTTTAACAAGTTGAATCTCACTTTCATAGCGTTGCTTTGCTTTTTCTAAAATGTATTTGCTCATTTCTCATGAAAAGTTGAAATAAAAATCTTTTTTATCATTTTCACTTTTAACAATTAAAGGATTGAAAACAAAAAAGTCATGCTTGTTTTTGTAAAGTGATAGTTTATTTAACTTTACAAAAAATGATTTATGTCTTGTGCCAAAATTAACAATTATTGAAAACATGGCTACTTGTTTATAATCATTTTCACTTTGTTTAGATATAAGAAAAAAATTTGTGATTTCAATTTTCATTAATGTACAAGCCCTTCGTCTTGAGCTAAAAAATCTGAATTATCAATAATTTGTTTTTCATTTTTTTTAGTATCTAAATATTTTTCTAATTTTTGAGAAATATATTCAACAGCTTCATTTGCTTTGTTAGCTGCTTTAAATAGTTCATTTGGATTATCTTCAAGTATCTTAATTCAACTTTGAATATATGCATAATTATTATCTTGAATTTTCTTAGTTTGAAAACCAAACTTTGAATTTAAAAATATCGCCCCTAATTCAGCAACTAATTCTTCTATAGCTCTTGTTTTGATATTTTTACTATATGATTCAATTGAAGTTCTATTGAGTCTATCTTTATGCCCTGTTCAATGTGTTAATTCATGAAAAAAAACTGCTATTTTTGCTTCAGGACTTACAAAAGTTGTTGGCATTTGGATGTAGTCTTGATTTGGAGAAAAATGTGGAGTTTCAGTTAAAACATTGTCGTATACTTTTAATTCTAAAGCTTTAGACAAATTTTTGATTAAATAATCTACTCTTTTATCGCTAGAAACTTCAACAAATTTATTTTTGTATTTAGGTATATTTTCAACATCCTTTGCATTGAAAACATAATACGTTTTTCCAAAAAAGTAATTAGTTTTTTGCTTTTTTCCATTATTTTCAATTTCTGATTCATCTAATTGTTTGATGCCTCAATATTCAATTGAACAACCTTTTGCCCCTTTTTTTAGTTTAAGATTTGATCTGTTTAATATTTGCTTAAAAGTTAAAAACCTTGGATCTTGAATATTTTTCATTTCAGAAAAAAGTTGAAGTCTTAAAATGTTTGTTCCATTATAGTTTTTGTTGCTTACAAAATTCAAAGGATACATTGCTACAAAATTTTTATCTCAAAAATAATTATGTGTTTTTAAGTTTTTGATAATTTGTTCAACAATTTTTTTCCTTTCATCTAAAAGCTTATTTAAATTTTTCATTTTTTAAACTTTCTTCAAATTCAAAACCAAATGAAGTTAAAAAGTTTTTAAATTTTTCAGCATTTTTAAATGTTGGATTTTTATAAAATTCAAAAAAAGCATTATCTAAATCTTTTTCAAAATTTATTAAATCATTATCATTTCATTTTTTCTTACTTTTGTAATTGGAATCAAAATTAAATTCTTTCATCTTCAAATGTCACTCCATATTTTTTTTCAAATTCTTTTTTCATTTTTTCTGTTGGATTATTATTTAACTTTTTTAAATCATTAATAATGTTTTTCATAAGTAATTCCTTTTTCTTTTTTTTATTTTTCTTTTTTATTTCTTCTAAATATTTCTAGTTTTATTCTTTAAAACTTAAACTAAAATGAGATATATAACCCCCTACCCCCTTAAAAAAAGCATTTTTTTACGAGTGATCCACTACATTTTTACGAGTGATCCACTACATTTGCTATAAAACTACTAATCAAAAAGTTTTGTTTCATCTTGAATGAGATAATTATCAAAAACAAAATGAATGTAAGGTGTTTGGCCTTTTTTTGCAATATGGTAAAATGAATCATCAATTTTCAAAAGTTTGGTTTTTGCTATTTTTTGATAATCTTTAACAACAACATCAATGACGTATTTTTTAAAATCACTTAAGTTTTTATATGCATCAGTTTTAACTCCTAAAATATTTGCAAAATTTTTTAGAGAAATTCATGTATCTATTTTTTCGCTATAGCTTCTGTTTTCCATTTCTTGAAAAAATCAAAAACTTAACGAAGATTTAAACTTTACAAGATTAGATAAATTAAACTTTTTAAAATGACCAAGGTTTAAATAATCATCTATGTATTTTGTGAATTCAATTTCAATCATTTTAGTTTTTTCATTGTATTGAAAACTTTCAATAAGCATTTTTTTCTTAGTTATGTTTTCTGTTTTTTGACTAATTGAAAAAATGGACGCAGCATCAAAACCCGCTTTTGAAATTTGACGCAACAAATCAGTTCGATCTACTTTTAAACTTTTTAAAAATAATCTTGAAAATTTAAATTTTAAAATTTTATTTTTGTCATGATTTGTAATGTATAAAAAACAGCTATAAAAAAATATTTTTAGCATTACAAGAGATGGACGCTCTTTTTGGATATACAATTTGTGGACTATTGAAGTAGGTACGAATTTATTTTCAAATTCATTTAAATTCAACAAAAAAACTACCTCGCTTTCTAACGAGGTAGCCAAACCACCATCTATTGAACACTACCAAAAAATTTCTATATTTTTTGTTGATAATTAAACAAAAATTATTATCTAAATTTTTAACAATAGCAAAATTAGCTATTGTTTTTTATTTAAAGTAAGCTACATTTTCATTTAAAAATTCTTGAATTTCCTTGTAAATTTTAAAATTAGCACTAGGGGTTGCAAATTTTAAATATAAATTTATATCAAAATTTAAAATTAAATTAGTCGTTTTGTTTATATGTTAAAATTTTATTATATAAATATTTTAAAAAATATGCTTTAAATATTAAGGAGGAAATAAAATGAAAAAAAAGAAAATATTAAAATCATTTTTTTTAGCTATGAGCTTAGGTTTATTTGTTTTTAGCAATATTCCTTATACAAAGCAAAATATTGAAGTAGTAAACTTACAAAAACATATTAGTCAAAATTTTAATCATTCTAAAGTAATAGAAAGAACCGTTTCTTTTGATGTTCCACAAAATGATAATTATCTTGAAACTTCAAAACGAATTAATGGAATTAAAGAACTAAAACTATTATTAAATTATGATATTGAAGAATTCGAAACACACTCAGAAACAAAAACTTTTTTTGAAACACAAAACAATAATTTTTCTAAACTTTTTAAAGAAAAATTTAGTTTTATTAAAAATATTGAAATAAGTAGTTTAACGCCAACTATTTGAATTTATTTTAATAATGATGAAGATAAAAATAAATTTATTAATTTAGCAAAAGAAGATAATTTTATATTTAAAATTATAAATTTAAAATATGAAATAAAACCTTTGTACAAAGTCCCACTTTTATGTATGGATGTTGAGTGTTTACTTAGAACAGACCAAACACCTGAAGAATTTAATGAAGCTTTAAAAAACCACCCTACAATAAGTCCGAGATCTAATACAGTTAAAAGTCCTGATTGAAATAAAATTTCTAAATTAAAAATAGTGGAAGATTATCCTGTTGAATTTATTGAAACAAATTTAGATAAAATTGATTTTAGCATGGCAGATATTAAAACACCATGAAAACCTAATGAGCATAACAAGATTGGAATTTTAGAAGCAAAAAATGGAGTTATTTATAAAGAATTAGACCAAGACATTTTATATGATCCTAAAATTTATAGTGAAAGTAGCAATATAAGAAGTATTCATGCAGGGATAGTTGCAAAAATTGCTGCAGGTTATGATGGGGTTGATAGATATGCAGAGATATATTCTGCAGGGTTTGCAAGTACAGATAGTCTATGACAAAAACAAATAGAATGAATGATTGAAAATGGTGTAAAAGTTATTAATCATAGCTATGGACCAGAAACACATAGCAAAGAAAATATATATAATGAAGAAGCGTTTTTCTTAGATTATATTGCAAGAAAATATGGAATAATTAATGTTTTTGCAGCTGGTAATGGTCATGATAAACCAGAAAAATATAATAATAAATACATTGATAAAACTCAACTCTCTTTTAATTCAATTGTTGTTGGTGCCCTTGATAAAGGTATTAAATATGATAATTTTTGAATAGCTCCTTATTCAAATCGTACATTAGAACCTGAGTATGAAGGCTTACCAAAACCATTAGTTGTTGCGCCGGGTTATTTTGAATATTATGATCAACATAAAACAGTAAAAGAAGTAGACGGTACAAGTTTAGCTGCTCCAATGGTTTCAGGAGCTATTAGTGTTTTGTTAGGTAACGAAAAGAAAATTGATTTAAAAAATTCAAGAGTAGCTGCAATTAAAGCTATTTTAGCAGCTTCTTCTAGATTACCTAAAAACATTTCTAACTTAGAATATAAATTAAGCGGATTAGAAAAAACATATGGTTCAGGATTGATTGATTATCAAAGAATGAAAAAAGCTGCATTTAATCTTGAAATTGTAAATGTATCAAAAGGAAGTATAAAAGAATTTATTTATACAAGTAATAGTATTTATTTAGATAAAGATGAAAATATAAAAATTGCTTCAGCATGAATGAATAATGGTGGAGTTTTAAAAAATAAAGTATCTAAACCAGGATTTTGAAAAAATCTTTTTGGTATAGATCAAAATTGAGAAAACATTCACCGTAATGAATACAGTTTAAAATATAATGAAAATAATTCAAGACAAGAAAAAAGATTTTTTACAGATTTTGATTTAGTTTTAGAAAAATATGATGGAAACAAATGAATTGAAATAAAAAGAGTTACATCTATAAAAAGCAATGTAGAAATTATAAATTATAAAGCTATACAATCTGGAAAGTATAGAATAAGAATTTTTAAATATAATGATATATTTGAAAATTCAATAGATGATGTTATAGGTGTTACATATGTTAAAAATTAAAAAGATTTTCAAGTGTTGTGTAGCTATTGTTTCTTTTTCTGCATTAGTAGGTTTAAGTTCTTGCTTTAAAACTAAAGACATAATTGAAATTAATAAAGAAGAAAAAAAGGAAGAAAGTAAAGGTAGAATAATAATTAATCAAAGTAAGGATATTATGAGTAAAATGTATTCTTATTTTAATATTAAGAGATATGTTATACGAAAAGAAGTTAAAAAAGATAAATCTTTTAGCAACTATATTGAACCAGAAAATTTTGATTATTTAAGACAAAATAAACATATTGATCTAAAATCAAAAGAAGAATATGATAAATATTTTTCTAATATTGAATATCCTAATATAGATAATTTTTTTGAAACACATAATATGTTTGCTTTTTTTTCACATAATCAATCATTTGTTTTTAAAGCATCTGATCAATTTTATCCGATTGTAAATGAAAAAGATAAAAAAATAGAAATTAAAATTTTCCACCCTACATCAGAACTTGAAATAGTTTTGCCAGCTATACGAGGTCCTGACACAATTTATTTATTTCCTTATGAAAAAAAATATGAAATAAATAAAATATCTGAATTTTCTAAACATGATGAAATAGTAAATATTTTAGAAGAAATTCAAAAAAAGTATAAAGAATATTCTTATAAAGACGAAGAATTGTATATTAGTAATTAAAAAAATTAATTATATTTAGTTTATAAAAAAATTTCTATATTTTTTGTTGATAATTAAACAAAAATTATTATCTAAATTTTTAACAATAGCAAAATTAGCTATTGTTTTTTATTTAAAGTAAGCTACATTTTCATTTAAAAATTCTTGAATTTCCTTGTAAATTTTAAAATTAGCACTAGGGGTTGCAAATTTTAAATATAAATTTATATCAAAATTTAAATAATAAAATGTTTTAAGTTCTTCAAGTGTCTTAATATTTTCTTTTTTAGAATGCAAATAACATAAAAAACCACCTTTAGCAACACTAAAAGTTTTTAAATTTTTGTTTGAAAAACATTCTAAGCATTTATCAGTAACTTGTTTGTAGCCAAACAATTCCAATAGGTGAAATAAGATAAATGTTTTTGCCACAAAATAATTATATTTATTTACATTTTGAATAAATGAAATTAAATGATTAAAAAATTTTGAATTGGATGTTGAAATAAAAGATAAATAAAACAAAATATCTTTTAGTTCTAAAAAAATTTGTGAAAGTAATTCAAAATTAATTTGTTGAATAATTGTTCCTTTTTTTAGTTTGGACATTTTGTTATTTAAACGAGCTAAAAAAATTTCATATTCTCCATAAGTTAAAAGCATTAGTGATGTTCTATTTTTGCTTAAAGGTTTTTGTGTTCCTTGTGCCAAAAAAGTAATTACCTTATTTCGACTAATTACTTTAACTATGGAATCATTTTCTTTATAATCTTGGTTATAAATAACAATTGCTTCTAGTATTTTAGCTGACATTTTTATCTCATAATTTTGTACGATGATTTACATCATCAATATTTCTTGCTCAATCTGTAATTAAATAAGTTATTTCATAAACACAAAATTTTAAAATGTCAATTGTAAAGAAAACTCAGTAAGCTTGGAAAAGACTTCAACCTAAATTTTTAGGTTGAATTGCATAAGTCATTGTTGCAATTCATGCAATAGATAAAAGTTCTAAAATTAAATCAATAATAGGAACTATATTTGTTCTACCACCTGACGAAATTAATCTGGCAGATGTTAAATATCAAACTCAAATAGGATTAAAAAAAGCAATAACTAATATAGTTTGTTGTAATTCAAAAAGATAAGTTTTTTTACCTTCTAAAGGGATTTTATCTGCAAAATAACTAATATGTGGAATACATAAAGCAACTAATGCTAAAACTATACCTAAAAATAATGCTAATGAAAAATGAAATCCTTTTAATTCATTTGCTTGTTTTTTGGCTATTTCAAATTCTTTTTTTCCTAGATGTGTGCTTACAAATATAGCAACATTAGAACCTAAAATACTTCCTATTTGTAAAAACACAGAACTAATAGCAGTTGTTAATCCTAATATTGATGCAGCCCCTATTTTTCATTCATAATTACCTATTGAACCTTCAGGGTACATTAAATTATAAAACCGGTCTCTAAAAATAATTAAAATTATATTTGTAGATAAAATAGCTGCACTATGTAATCTTATAAGAATTTTTTTTCAAATTTCTTTAGTAACTCTAAAAATACTTCAAGGTGTTATAAAACATTTTTTTATTTTTAAATAAACAAATATTGTATCCCCAAAAATTCCAAAAATTCTTGCAACAATAGAAGCATATGCAGCCCCTTTTACACCCATTTTCAATATATAAATAAACAAAATATTTAATGTAATATTTAATAAAAGAGAACCTATTGAAGAAATAAAAGCTTCTCTACCATGACCAGTTTCAGTTAATAATGAACTCATTGGTGCTGTTCATATATAAATAATTCACGTAATTACAATTAATTGTAAATAATCTATTGATTGTTGAAGTGTTTGTGAATCTGGATTTGAATTAGCATAAAAAATTTGTATCATATTTCTAGGGATTGATCAAGATAAAATAGCAAAAATAGATGTAAAAACTAAAAGTAAAATTACTCTAATTCTTGTTACTTGTCTAATTCTTCAATAATTATATGTTCCATAATATTGACCAATAAAAACACTTGTAATTATCATAATACCAGCAATAATTGCATTAATAATTCCTGTTCATGCATTTGCATAAGATAAAGATGCTACACCTTTTTCAATATTAGTAACCATAAAATTATCAACAAAGTTATTCAATGAAAAAAAAACACCTGTCAAAATAATTGGCAAGGAGTAAGTTAAGTATAATTTTCATTTTGCTCTATTTTCTGGGAAATGAGATGCAATAAATAACCAACTTTGTTTTAAAAAATTCATGCTTAAATATTTTAACATTTTTTTTATCAAAAAATGAATAAATAATGTATAATGTAAAAGAATCTTTTTTTAATAAAAGGATTATCGAAGTTAAATACTTCATACGATAATATTTCCGATGCAAAAAGCATTATTTCACATATTAATTTGGTTAAGGAGGGTGAGCCGTTCTTAACTTTTTTTGTTTTTAAATTTAAATAAAAAGTGCCCACTATTTAAAAATTAGTGTTGCACTTTAAAAGTAAATTTAAAATTTTTTAGTTTTTATCTTTGTTTTCTTCAGCACGTTTTTTTTGAGTTTCTAAGTTTTCTTTGTAAAGAGTTCTTAATCTTTCTAATGTGTCGCTTTGGGCATAACCTTCATTAGCTAATTGACGCATTTTGTCATTATAATAAACCATTCCTTGTGGTAAATAAGAATGTGCTCAGCTACCTACATTTGTTATACCATCATATTTAGTTCCTGAATCATTTAGTGAACCTTGTTTTTGTTTAGCGTTTGCACCTTCCGGTTTGGTATATGGAGATATAACTTTAAAACCATCCACTAAATAGTTATACCCTGTTTTACTATTGTGTAGTGCATGTAAAAAAAGTTTTGCTGTTTTTAATTTTGATTCATCTTTAGCTAATGATGTAATAGCTCATTTGTGTCCAGGACCTCTAAAAATCATTGCTGTTTGGTCTTTCTTATTAAAAATAGGTAATGGGAACATTCCGACATTAGAATCAGGATCATCTTTTTTGATTGCAACATCATTATAAGCACCACCTTGAACCATAGCTACTGTTCCTGTACCTACTTTTTTAATCCCTTCTCTTGTGTCGTTAACTTCTGTTCCATCTTTTTCTGGAACATAACCCATAATTTCAACTGCTTTTTTCATAGCATTAACAACATCCATGTTTACAACTTTGTCTACATCATCATAACCATTAGACAAATCACCATGTTGATCTACAGCAGCAGCAAATAAATGCTTAGAAATTGGTCAAACTTTTTTTACATCCCCACCTTTTGCAATGGAGTAAAAAGGTTTGTCAATACCTTTGGATTTTAAAAATGATATAACTTTTCTGTAGCCACTTTCTTTTAAATCGTTAGTAAAAACATAAAGTTTATTATCTTTTTCTATTGTTCCATCATATGCTTCACCTTTTATTAAATCAGGATTTTTTTCATTATTTGTGTCAAAAGATGCACCTTCATAAACTGTTACACCATTTTTATTAAAAGTGTCTCTATTGTAAATCACACCAAAATAACTATAAGTGAAAGCAGGGAATTTTTTATTTCCAACTGTAATTGTTCCGGTTAAATCATTTTTATTGTAATCTAAAACTTTTGCGGGGTCAGTGTCGAAAGTATATTTGTCAAATTCCTCAAAAGTAGCTTGTGGTTCAACAGCGAACATCAAAATATTACCAATACCATTATTAGTTTGGATTTTTTCTGAAATAGTTTTTTGCATTTGATGACCTTGAACTCAATTAAGTTTAGTACCATAATATTTATTAAATGCTTTAATAAAGTTTTGTGACTCTTCATTAATTTCATTAGCTGAACCCATAATTTCCATTTGATCTTTTGAATAACCAGCAAATGTATTTTTGAATTCTTTAATTTTTTCATCAGTTACAAAACTTTCTTGCATTGTTTTAAGAGCTGTGTTTTCTTGATCATTACATGAAACAACAGATATTAAAGGTACTAAAGAAGAAATGGTTAATAAACCAAAAAATAATTTTTTATTTAATTTAAATTTCATATTTATCCTTTATTATTTTTAAATTTATCAATAGTCTTAATAATTACATTTTTAATGAAAGATTTTTTTTCTTTAACTTTTTTAGTTTCTTCTAAAATTAATCTTCTAATTTTAATCTTAGAACTTGAATTTAGTCAATTTTCTATTGCTTCTATTGTTTCGTAATTAAATTTCGAAGTAAGAGCAATAGTTGATTCAGTATCAAATAAATGAATTCTTGAACTAATTATGAAAATTTCTACTTTATCAGAAATTTTAAAATCATTATAAGAAGAAGTGATAAATGTAAATTCTTCATTATTTACAACAGTTTTTCCTTTATATTGGATTTCATTTCCTAATAATTCTTTAGAAACAATTTTTACTTTAATTTTAGTTTTGTATGTATCATAAACAAATTCTTCTGTCGAAAAATCACTCGGTCTTATTCCTAAAGTTATTTTTTGGCTTTCTTTTAAGTGTGGAGTTTTATCAATTGGAATATCAATAACAAGCCCTTTTTTTGAAATAAACTGTTGATTTTTATAAACTCCCTCTACAAAATTCATTGCAGGTGTGCCAACAAAACTTGCAACAAATAAACAAGAAGGGTTTTTATACACATCTTTCGGAGTTCCAATTTGTAAAATAAATCCATCTTCCATTACAGCTAATTTATCTGACATTGTCATTGCTTCAACTTGGTCATGAGTTACATAGATAGTTCCTGAATTAATTTTTTCATGAAGTTTTCTAATTTCTTGTCTCATTGTTGATCTAAGTTGAGCATCTAAATTACTTAATGGTTCATCCATTAAAAATAAAATAGGGTTATTTACAATACTTCTACCCAGTGCAACCCTTTGTCTTTGACCACCTGAAAGTTGAGAAGGTTTACGATTTAAGTAAAAATCTAATCCTAAAGTCTTTGCTGCTAGCTCGACTTTTTCATTTATTAGCCTATTTTTTTCATTATTAGATAATTTTTTAATTTGTTGTTTTAATTCTTTTATTTCTTTTTGATGTTGTATTTTCTTTTGAATTAGTTTTTCAAGTTCAGGTCTTAATTTTTCAAAAAAAGTAATATTTTCTTTTTTATATTCAATTGTTTCATCTAAAAAAGTTACTTTAGCAAATAATTTATTGTATTTACGAATTTGCTTTGCTTTGTTATTTTCTGTAAAATTTTGTAATTTATTAAAAGCTATTTTTCTTTTTTGTTGTAATTTATTTAACGAATATTTATTTAAATGTAAAAAACGAACATTTTTAATTTTTCAATTTATTTCTGCAATTTGATTTTTTTTGAAATTAATTTTTTGAAAAATTTCAATGTTGTCGCCTGATTTATTTTTATTAGCATTAAGACCAAAAGCAATATTTTTTTTAACACTTAAATGCGGAAAAAGTGCATAATTTTGAAAAACCATTGTTAAGTTTCTTGATGAAGATTCTGAATGTGTTACATTTACATTGTTAATATAAATTTCACCTTGGTTTGCTTTTTCTAGTCCTGCTATTACTCTTAAAGTAGTGGATTTTCCACAGCCACTAGGACCTAAAAGTGATAAAAAATCACCTTTTTTTAATTTAATATTTGTTTTGAAAATAGCTTGAAAACCATTTTCGTAAATTTTATTAATGTTTTTAAGTTCAAGAACATATTTTTCTTGTGTTGCTTGTGAAGTTGCCAATTTTTGTTTTAATTTTTGTAAATAAACGGGCAAACTTTTTTTAGTTGTGTTTATTTTATTGTTATTTAATTGAGCCATTAGTTATTCCTGAAATAATATTTTTTTGCATTATGATAAAGAAAATAATAATAGGTATAATTAAAAGAGTTAGTCCAGCAGCCATACCTAATGTATCATTATCTTCAGAACCAAACAACCCTGTGTATAGTCTAACTGTAACTGTTGTAGGTTGTGAAATGTTATTTTGATAAACAAGTAGCGGTAATAAAAAGTCATTTCAAATTCATAAAGTATTTAAAATAAGAATTGTTGTTATTATTGGTTTTAATAAAGGTAAAATAATTAAAAAATAAACTTTTAAAGGATTATAACCTTCTACCTTAGCAACCTCCTCTAGAGATAAAGGAATGTTACTTAAAAAACCATGCATCATAAAAATAGAAATTGAAACACCAAAACCTGTATACATAAACATTAGTCCAAAAATATTTTGCATATTCATTACCTTCATAACTCTCATAAGTGGGAGCATAATAGCTTGAAAAGGAACAATCATAGTTATTAAAAAAAGATAAAAAATAATTTTTGAAATCAATGTTTTTGATCTTGCTAATTGTCAAGCTGTGAGTGATGAAAAGAAAATAATTGATATATTTGAAACAACAGAAATTAATACACTAACAAAAAATGATTCACTAAAATGTAAAACTTTTATGGCACGATCATAATTTTTTGTTATATATTTTTGAGGTAATAAAAATAAACCATTTATTTGTAAATCCTTTTCTGTTTTAAAAGAAGTATTAATCATCAAAAAGTAAGGCAGAACTCAAAAAACACTAACTAAAATAAAAGTTAAAAGTAGTGTGATTTTTAAAGCCTTGCGTTTTGAAAAGAAAAATGAAATATTTTTTAAAATGTTCATTAGTTTTGCACCTCAAATTTTTTAGATATATAAACTTGAAATACAGAAATAAAAGCAACTAAAATTAAAAAAATAAAACTTTTAGCTTGAGCTACAGCCGATGTTTGATTATAAGAAGGAACAAAGGCACTTGCGTAGATATCATATGATACAAGAGAAGTTCCTTCTCTTCCTCCTAAAAGTGCGAAATTTATATTAAATGTTTTAAATGAACGATTTAAAACTAAAAATAAAGCAATTGTGATTGCTGGAAGTATAACTGGTAGGATAACCATAAAAAATCTTCTAACTGGTTTGCATCCTTCAATTTTAGCTACTTCCATCAAACTTTTATTAATATTTTGCAAAGCAGCTAAGTAAATTATCATTACATAACCAGCCATTTGTCAGGTAAAAATTATTGACATTGCAAAAAGCGCTTGTCATCTACTAGCAATTGAACTAATAGGCGAACTTCCGAAAATACTAAAAATTGCTCTATCAAATATTAATTGCCATAAATATCCTAAAACAAGACCTCCAATCATATTTGGTACGAAAAATATTCCTCTAAATAAATTTTTTGCAAATATTTTTTTATTTAAAATATATGCGAAAGCAAATCCAAGAATATTGACCATGATTAGTGATAACAAACTAAAAGCAGTTGTATATCATATAGAATTTATAAATCTAGAATCATTAAGTGCAATTTTGTAATTTTTAAAACCAATTCATTCCCCATCAAACATTAATTGACTTTGATTTCAATTAGTGAAAGAAAGTAAAATTCCCAAAATAATTGGAACAATTAAAACAATAGTAAAAATAATAAGAGTAGGCGAAATCAGCAAAATAAAATATTTTTTGCTATACATATTGTTATTTAAGCACTAAATTAAATTTAATAATAAATTCAATTTTTAATTTTGTCTCCTTTCGTTTTTTAGTGAGAATACCCACAATTCCATTGTAAAAAAAAAAAAAAAAGCAAAGTTTTTACAAAAAAAGCTACTAAAAAAGACATTTTTTAACAGTTTTTTTATTTTTTAATGAATTTATATAACTAATATTTTTTTAAAAAATAAGTAAATAAAAAAAGCAAGCTATAAAGCTTGCTCCCGATCAAAGTCCTGTGCTTACATCACAGTTAGTGCAATACACGACAAAATGATTGTTACAACAGTATGAAATTTTCATCTGTAATGTCATTATACCATATTTTTGTGTCTTAATAATGATTTAATTATTACCTTTTCTTCAAACACAGTTATTAAATCACAAATAAAAAAATTTTGTTTTGCAATTTTATTAAAATTATTATTTGAAATATTAAACCTTAAAGTATTTGCTACCATATCAGAAGCTCTAACTAAGATGCTAGTTTTTGAATCTTGATATTTTAGTTTTAAATTAACTTTGTTTTTTTGAAGAATTGGAAAATTAAAATTTGTAGAAAATTCTCCCAATAATTCAGCTAAAATCAAATCATTGAGTTTATAATAACCATTTGATTTAATAGTTTGATTATCAATTATTATATAAATATCAATTAAAGAATTTATATCGATTAACTTTTCATTTTTAAGTTTCACCATTATTTTTTTAATTAACAATTTAATTAAAAAATCTTTAAATCTATTAATAGAAGCTATGTCATTAAAATCAATATAAGAAAATTTTTTAAAATCGCTAATAATACTAATTTTTAAAAAATTTGGTTCTTTAAGTATTTTACTTAAAAATAATTTGTGTTTAGGTTTAATCAAACTTGCTTTTAGTTCTGGATGTTGAGGATATTTTGTTTTTATACTTTTTTCATTTTTTAAATAAATGTATTTTGCATGCTTTGTTTTTTCTTCGGAAAGAAAAAGATAACCTGCATAAACAAAATAATTATCTTTGCTATTCTGATGCATCACACCAGAATCATCCAAATAAAAATATATTTTTTGTTTTTTTAGATTATCTTTTTGCATATTAGTCAAATTTAATTTTTACTGAAGGTCCCATTGTAGCAGAAACTGTTAAGTTCAAAATATAAGCACCTTTTACTACACTTGGTTTTAATCTTTTAATTGTATTAATTAATGTTTGTGCATTTTCAACCAATTCTTTTGTCGACATTGATGATTTACCTATTAATGAGTGAACAATACCTGATTTATCAGCTCTATAATTAGCTTTACCTTTTTTAAGTTCAGCCACAGCTTTTGCTGGTGTAGGAGTAACTGTACCAGTTTTAGGGTTAGGCATTAAACCTTTTGGTCCTAATTTTTTACCATATTTTCCTAAAACAACCATCATTTTTGGGTCAACTACTATAACATCAAAATCAAATTTATCAGTTTTTAGTACTTCTTCTAATTCTCCTGAACTATAAACCAAGTCAGCTCCAGCTTCTTTGGATGATTTTTGAATTTCAACGTCATCTGAAGCAACTAAAACTCTAACATTTTTTCCAGTTCCATTAGGTAAAACAACTGCACCCCTTAATTGTTGGTCTGCTTTTCTTGTATCTAAATTTAATTTAATTGCTAAATCAATTGAAGCGTTAAATTTTGCATATGAAGATCTTTTTGCTAATTCAATCGCTTCTTCTAAAGAATATACTTTATTTTTATCAACTAGTGTTCTAGCTGCTTGAAGTCTTTTTCCAATTTTTTTCATATTATTCTTCTTCAGCTCTTTCTATTTTTTTAGTTATAACTTCTGCTTCAACAAATTCTTTTTTCTCAGCAGCTAATTTTTCATCTTCTTTTAATTTAGCAGCATTTTTTTCTAATTTAGCATTTTCAATTGCTTTTCTTTTAGCTTCTTTTTCAGCAGCTACAATATCATCTCATCCTTCAATTAAAACACCCATATTTTTAGCTGTTCCAGCAACAATTCTCATTGCTTTATCTAATGAATCAGTGTTTAAATCAACTAGTTTGTATTGTGCTATTTCCTTTAGTTGTTCCAATGTTATAGTTGCAACAATTTTAGTTTTTGCATTTGAAGAACCGCTTTCAATTTTCGCAGCCTTTTTAATCATGTATGAAGCCGGTGATGTAAATAATTTAAAATCAAATGATTTATCTTTGTAAATTGTGATAGCAACAGGAACAGGTTCAGAACCTCTATCTCTTGTTTGGTCATTAAATTGTCTTGTAAATTCAGGCATAACAATACCTAAACCTGCCAATGCTGGACCAGGTTTAGCTTGTCCTGCATTAAACTGTAATTTAGCAACACGAACTATTTCTTTTGCCATATCGAGCATCCTTTCTTTTGTTTATAAAATCTCTTAGTGGTATTAACGAATTTTCTTCCACTTAAAGGCAATAAAATATTGCTTTTAAATTATACACATTTTTTAATATTACAAAAGCATTTTGATTAATTATATCTATTTTGTAAAAAAGGTAGTTTTGATATAATTTTTTAATATGAATATAAAATCAATTAAAGAATTGTTGCCAAAAAAAATTTATGAAAAATTGAGTGATATACAACTCTTTTATGAGGGATTTCATAATAAAACATATTTAGCAAATTACGGAGATGAAAAGGTCCAAATTAGAGTGGCAATTAACAAAATAGCACAACACAAAGATGAGATAGAATACATTAAAAATGATTATGATTACATTTATTTTACAGATGAGATTTTAGTCAAAAAATGATATGAAGGTCATATTTTGAATGAAAAAAATTTAACTAAAAAAGATTGTTATGTTATTTTGGATAAAATGAAAAAAGTTTGAGAAAACAAAGGCAACTACACAAAGATGAATTGATTTTATTATACAATTGATGATGTTAAATACAAAAAAATTGTAGAAAAATACAAAGATGATTTTAATGATACAATACATGGTGATATAAGAGCAAAAAACATCATTCATACATATAACAATGATTTTATTTTGATTGATTTTGAATGAGTGAGAAAAGGCTCGAAATATTTTGATATTTGTTCTTTTTTAAAATTTTCTAAATTAAGTAAACAAGAAGTTATTGATTATTTAAAATTAGATAAAGAAAAATTGGAAGATTATATTTATATAACGAATCTTTTTAATAAAAATGCCTATTATCAAGTTTATGATAAATTAAAAGATTTTTACATAGGTGAAATAAAAAATAAGAAATAATATTAAGTGATTTATTTGTTATTTTTTTTATTTAATATTAAAATAAAATTAAAAAAAATTAAAGTTTAAAAAACTTACACAATATATTCATTTACAAAAAATTTTTTAAACTAGAGAGAGTAGAGATGAAAAAGTTATTTACAAGCGAAAGTGTTGGAAGAGGGCATCCAGATAAAATATGTGATCAAATTAGTGACAAAATATTAGATGCTTTCCTTAAAAAAGATCCAGATTCTCGTGTTGCATGTGAAGTTATGGCATCTAATCGTCTAATCATTATTGCTGGAGAAATTAAAACAAAGGGTTATGTTGATGTTGTAAAAGAAGCTTGAAGTGTTGTTAAAAAAATAGGATACAATGAAAATGATTTTACTATTATTTCTAATATAAACACTCAAAGCTCAGAGATAAGTCAAGGTGTTGATCAATCTAATGATGTTATTGGGGCTGGAGATCAAGGAATAATTTTTGGTTTTGCAACTAATGAAACTGAAAATTACATGCCACTTGCATACAGCATTACAACAGATTTAATTAAAACTGCAGATCAATTAATAAAAAATAAAAAATTTAAATGAGCTAAATATGATATGAAAAGCCAAGTTACTATTGACTACAGTGAAGAAAAACCAAAAATTGACACTGTTTTAATGTCAATTCAACATCATGAAAATTATAATAAAAAAGAATTTTATAATTTTTTAACTAATAAAATTATAAAACCTGTTGCATCTAAATATAATATGAATAATGATTTTGAAATTTTAATTAATCCAACAGGTAAATTTACAATTGGAGGACCTATTGGGGATACAGGACTTACAGGTAGAAAAATTATTGTAGATACTTATGGCGGTTATGCAAAACACGGTGGTGGGGCTTTTAGTGGAAAAGATTATACCAAAGTTGATAGAAGTGCTGCATATGCTGCAAGATGAGTAGCAAAAAATTTAGTTGCTGCAAAAATTGCTGACAAAATAGAGATTCAACTTTCTTATGCTATTGGAGTTGCTAAACCTATATCTATTAGTGTGAACAGTTTTAACACATCTAAATATTCAGAAGAACAAATTTTAAAGGTTATAAATAAACTTTTTGATCTTTCTCCAAATGGTATTATTAAAGCCTTAAATTTAAAAGAACCTATTTATTCCTATACATCTATTTTTGGTCATTTCGGAACAAACCCTCATGAATTCACTTGAGAAAAATTAAACAAAGTTAATGAAATAAAAGCTGAAATTGCTAAATTTAATAAAGTAAATTAAAAACAGATATATTCAAAATATTAGTGAATATATCTGTTTTTTTTATAAAAATAATTATTTCACAAAGTTAACCATAATAGTTAATGAACCTTTAACTTTAAATTCTTTTAGTAAACCGCTTACTAAAAAAGCACTACCTTTTTTTATTGGCATGTCATTAACAAAACCATTTCCTTCTACAACAACAACTTCAGCTCATTTATTATCTTCTAATGATATTGCTTTTGGTGAAGAAATTACAAATCGATTTAAATTAAAATATTTATTTTGAATTAAATCCTCAGTTAAAACTATTATTGGCTCTTCATTTATGTCAGTTTTAATTGCTTTTATAGCCTCTTTTATGTGTAATTGTCTTCCTTCTCCATTTAAATCAACTCTATCATAATCATATATTCTATATGTAATATCACTTGATTGTTGTAATTCATAAACAAACATATTTTTTGCTAAACCATGAACCATACCTGCTGGAATATATAAAAAATCATCTTTCATTAAAAAATCAAATTTTAATCATTTTTTAATTTTATTATTTCTTAAATCATTTATTATTCTTGATTTTCTACCTTTTTTAAGACCTATTACAGATTTTTCAGATGGATGGTCTAAAACATATCAACACTCATCTTTACCAAAAGAATTATGTTGTTCTCTAGCCATTTCATCATCTGGATGTACTTGAATACTAAGGTTATCTTTCGTGTCAATAAATTTAGTTAAATTAGGATATTCCCCTTTATAATTAAGAAAAAATTCTTTATTTTGTTTAAAAAAATCATTTAGTTTTATATTTTTGTAATCTTTATTAATAATTGTGGATTCATAGTTTTCTATAGCTGAAATTAATCAAGCTTCACCTATGTTTTTTTGTTCTGTTTTATAAAGCTTTCTTAAATTATCTCCACCTCATAAAACACTTTTTAAAAAAGGTTTTAAAAATATTATTTTGTCCATAATAAGCCTAATTTATTTAATTTCTTTTTTATTATTCATATAAGGAACTAAAACTTTTGGAATTGTAATTGTTCCATTTTCATTTTGATATTGTTCTAATATTGCAGCAAATACTCTATCGATAGCTAAACCTGAACCATTTATCGTGTGTGCATAGTGATTTTTGTTATTTTCTTTATATCTTATTTTGGCTCTTCTTGCTTGAAAATCACCAAAATAAGATATAGAAGATACTTCTCTAAATCTTTGTTCTGATGGCAATCAAAGCTCAAGATCAATTGTTTTTTTAGATGAAAAACCTAAATCGCCTGTAGATAATAAAATTTTTCTATAAGGAATTTCTAATTTTTGCAAGATGTTTTCAGCATCTTTAACTGTTTTATTAAATTCTTCTTCAGCATCATTAGCATTTGTAATTTTTACTAATTCTACTTTGTGAAATTCATGTGACCTTATTAGCCCTTTTGTGTCTTTTCCACCGCTACCACTTTCTGCTCTAAAACATTTTGTATAACCAACATATTTTTTTGGTTTTGATAAATCTAAAATTTCATCATTATGAAAGTTAGTGAGTGTTACTTCGGCTGTAGGAATAAGTCACAAATCATAATTTTCAATTTTAAATAAATCTTCATGAAATTTAGGTAATTGACCTGTTCCATACATTGTATTTGTACTAACCAATGTTTGTGTTGTGATTTCAACATAATCATTTGCAATATGATTATCCAACATAAATGAAATTAAAGCCCTCACTAGTTGTGAACCTTCATTTTTGAAAATTGCAAATCTTGACCCCGACATTTTAACAGCTCTTTTAAAATCTAAAATATCTAATTCAACACCAATTTCATAATGAGGTTTTTGTGCTTTAACTAATTTTCTACCTAATTGATCAAAAGTCTCTAAAATCACATTATCATCTTCAGAATTACCAATAGGGACAGAATCATCTGGTAAATTAGGAATTAAATAATTTAAAGAATTAAATTCAACATTCAAATTATTAAGTGTTGTATTTAAATCATTTATTGTTTTATTAATAGTTAAAACATTATTTTTTAATTCACTTGTATCTTTTTTTTCCCGTACAAATTTACCAATCATTGCTGATATTCGATTTCTTTGATTTTCTAAATTTTGAACTTCTGTCATTATTGAATTTTTATTTTTAAGTATTTCAAAAATCTTTTCAACAATTGAAGTATCAAAATTTCTAGTTTTTAATTTTTCAATTACTTTTTGCTTATTTTCTAATATATATTTTGAATATAACATTTTTTAATTATAAATTAAAAAGGCTTTTGTTATTAATTTAATTTATTTATAATTAAAAAATGTTATTAATTAAAGGTAAAGTTAAATATTTGATTTGAGCAAGTGAAAATAAAAATTTTTTCATTTACATTTTTGAAAGCATCGAAAATGAAAAATATAAAATAAAAACTAATATTGAACTTTTGCTAAATAAAAGTTATGAGTTAACTTTAAACAAAGTAAACCATATAAAATATGGCGAATCTTGAGAAGTGATAGAACAAAAAATTATTGATCCAGAAAATAAAAAAGATATTATTCAATATTTTTCATCTAATTTATTTAACAAAATAGGAAAAAAAATTGCTGAAAAAATTTATGATAAATGAGGTGATAACTCTATTAAAATTTTAAAAAAAGAACCTGATAAAATTTTTGAAATAAGCTCAATTATCAACATTAAAAAAGCTCAAATTATTTTTGATACTTTAAATATTTTTTCTTTAGAATTTACAATCAAAGATTTTTTTATTTTAAATAGTATTTCAATAAATTTTTACAACAAAATTAATACATTTATAAATATTGTTGATGAATGAGAAAATATTAAAATTAATCCTTTTTTAATTTTAGAAAAATTCTATGATGATTTTACATTTGATGAAATTGATAAGCTAGCTTTAGCTATTGGTATAAAAGAAAATGATATAAATAGAATAATATTTTTGATTTTAGATAAAATAAGCAAAAATATTTTAAATAACAGTGATACTTTTTTTACTAAAAATGATATACCTCTTATTTATAATTTAATTACTAAAAACATTTTTATTTCAAAAGATGAATTTTTCAATATTTGAAAATTAATGTTTAGAAACAAATATCTCATTTTTTTACAAGATAAAAATGCATACTCACCTTTTTTCTTGTTTGAAAAAGAAAAATTTATAGTTGAACAATTAATTAAAGTCAGTGAAACAAAAGAAAATATTAAAGCAGAAATTTTATCTGAACATTTAGATAAACAACAACAAAAAGCAGTTAAAATTGCACTAAAAAATAGTTTATCTATTATCACAGGAGCGCCTGGAACAGGAAAGTCTGAAATTTTAAAATATATTTATTGAAATATAAATCAAAAATATAATCAAGATAAAATAGCTGTATTAACTCCTACAGGAAAAGCAGCTATAAGACTGAAGGAAAAAGCAAATTTTCAAGTTAAAACAATTCATTCATTTTTACAAAGTGAAAAAATAAATGAACAATATGTAATAAAAAATCCAATTAAAAAAAATATAAATGTTTTAATAATTGATGAATTTTCAATGGTGGATTTAAAATTATTTTTTAATTTACTTGAGTCAATAAATATTTGAAATTTAAAAAAAATTATTTTAATTGGGGATCAAAATCAATTACCTTCAATAAGTTTTGGTGAATTATTACGTGATTTTATTAATTCTAATTTTTTTCAAGTTATTTTTCTTGAAAAAAATTATCGACAAAAAGATAAATTAGGAATAATTGATGATGCACTAAAAGTAAACAAGCAAATGATGCCTTTATTCAATACAAAAGAATCAAATTTTATTGAAATAAAAGAGAAGAAATTTTATTCTCAATTAGATAAAATTTTTAATGAAATTTTAAAAGAATATGAAATTAAAGATATTATTATTTTATCAGCAAATTATAAAGGTGAAGTAGGTATTGAAAAAATAAATGAACATATTCAAAAAAAATTTTTCAAAAAAAAAGACAATTATTTTTTAATTAATAACAAAAGATTTTATATAGGTGATAGAGTTATTCAAATTGAAAACAATATTGAAAACAATGTTATGAATGGTGAAATTGGATATATTGAAAATATTGCAATTTATAAAGATAAAATTCAATTTATTCATGTAAAATTTGAAAATGATAAAAATGTTAAATACACAGAATTTGCTTTTAAGCAATACTTAAATTTAGCATATTGTATATCAATACATAAATTTCAAGGTTCAGAGTCGAAAGTTGTAATTTTATCTATTTTTAGCCAATTTACTTTCATTTTAAATAAAAAACTTATTTATACAGGGATGACAAGAGCTCAATCATTATTGAAAGTTATCGGCAATAAAGAAATTTTTTACAATGCTATTCAAAAGGATAATAGTGCTAAAAATACAAATATTATTTATTTCTTTGAAAAAAATAATTTAGCAAATAAATAATTTATTATAAAATTTTAATTATGAAATTAATAGTAGGATTAGGAAACCCTGGTGAAGAATACAAATTCACAAGACATAATGTTGGGTTTTTGGTCATAGATCAAATAGCAAAAGAATTAAATCTTGGATTTAAAAATCATAAATCAAAAGCATTAATAGCAAAAGGTGATGATTTCATTATTGTAAAACCTCAAAATTATATGAATAATTCAGGTGAAGTTGTAAAAGATATTGTAGATTTTTATAAAATTTATGTTGATGATATTTTAATTATTTTGGATGACATTAATATAGATTTTGGTAAGGCTGTTATTAAAAATAATGGCTCAGCTGGTGGACAAAAAGGTATGCAAAATATAATAGATGAATTAAAAACAAAAGATATTAAAAGAATGAAAATAGGTATTTCACGCCCAATGCATTCATCACAAGTTAAAAATTATGTTTTGAGCAATTTTACACAAGAAGAAAAAAAACTCATAAGCGCAGTTATAGAAGAAGCTGCTTTAGCAGCTATTGAATTTATTTCAAATGATATAAGATTTGTTATTGAAAAATTTAATGCAAAAAATAGAAGAAAAAAAGTTACTGTTAGCAGTTAGTGGGGGACCTGATTCCATTTTTATGTTGGAAAAATTTAAACATAAAAATATAGTAGTGGCTCATGTTAATTACAACAAAAGAATTGATAGTGATATTGACCAAAAAATAGTTGAAAATTTTTGTAGAAAATGAAATATTAAACTTTTTATTTTAAAAATTTCTAAAACTTTCAAAATTTATAATAATTTCCAAAATGAAGCTAGAAAAATTCGTTTTAATTTTTTTAGAAAAATTTATCAAAAAGAAAAATGTGATTTTCTTTTACTTGCGCATAATAAAGATGATTTTTTTGAAACAGCAATAATGCAAAAACAAAAAAATAAAATAGTAAATTATTGAGGAATTAAAAAAAACATCCATATTTGGAACATGAATGTTTATCGACCGTTTTTAGAAAAATATTGAAAAGAAAATATTGAGAAATATTTGCTAAAAAATAATATTAACTTCGCTATTGATTCATCTAATAACACAAATAAATATCAAAGAAATAAAATTAGAATTTTTTATAAAAAGAAAAAATTATGCAAATTTTTTTATTTTTATAAGTTTATGTTTTTAAATATTTTTCTTAAACACAAAGAAAAACAAAATCAAAAAAAATATTTAAGATGAGAAATGAAAAATTTTTCCATTAATTATTTTAAAAAAGAAAAAAAACAATTAACATTATTGTTTTATACTTTAAACAAAAAATTCAATGATTTGAATTTAACAAGACAAAAACTACTTTCAATTTTACAATTTATATTTTCTAAAAACCCTAGCAGTGAATATAAATTAAAAAAAGATTTTTATTTAGTTAAAAAAAACAAAAAATTAGAATTTAAAACCACCATATTTTCCGGATAAAATATGGTGGTAATTTTAAAATTTATAAATTTCACGCGTTTTTAAAATTCTGATTTAAATGAGTAAAACTATTTGTTATTTACATAACTTGGAAAATAATCTTTCAAAACTATACATTTAAAATAAAAAGGAAGGGATATGCACAAATGAGAATAATAACGAATAATAAAGCAAGTATATACAAATATAAAAAAACAAAAAACAACTATCAAGAAATATTAGGGATATTTTAAAATTGGAGTTAAGTATGTAAAACAAATAAAAAAAGAATGAAAAATAGAAATTACCCTATGTTTATATAAAACCCAAAATTAATTATAAAAATTATGGAGTAAAAATAATAGTTTTAATCATTTGATTTTTAGGGGAAGCCCCTATAATAAGTATAAAACAAAAAATAAAAAAAAAATTAATTTTTCAAAATAATTTTATATTTTATTATCTTTAAGATGTGGAAATAATAAAACTTCTCTTATTGATTCCTTCTCTGTTAATAACATAATTAAACGATCAATACCAATTCCGCAACCACCTGCTGGAGGCATTCCATATTCTAAAGCTTCAACAAAATCATAATCAATTTCATTCGCTTCAGAGTTTCCAGCTTCTTTTTCTTTTAATTGCTTTTTAAATCTTTCAAGTTGATCTAAAGGGTCGTTCAATTCACTAAACATATTAGCATATTCTTTTTTATTAATAAAAAGTTCAGCTCTATCTGTGAACCTTGGATCTTTTTCACTAACTCTTGCAAGTGGTGAAATTTCAATAGGATGACCATAAACAAATGTTGGTTGTATTAATTTATCTTCTACAAATAATTCAAATAATTCATTGATAATATGTCCAGATGTATAATAATTTTCAATTTTTATATTATTTTTAATTGCTATTTCCTTGATTGTATCAAAGCTAGCTTTTTTTAAATCAACACCAACATATTTAGATGTTTCATCAACCATATCAATTTTTTTAAATGGTTTGGTTAAATATATTATTTTTTCACCAAAAGAAATTTTTTCTTTTTTTAATTTTATAGCTAAAGTAGAAATTAATTGTTCTGTATATTCCATCATTTTAAATAAATCACTATATGCTTCATAAAATTCAATAGAAGTAAATTCAGGATTATGTGTTGTATCAACACCTTCATTTCTAAATATTCTTCCAATTTCATAAACTCTATTAAAACCACCCACTAATAATTTTTTTAATGGTAATTCCGTTGCTATTCTTAAGTAAAATTCACTTTTTAATGCATTGTGATATGTTACAAATGGTTTTGCACTAGCTCCACCTAAAATTGGTTGTAAAACAGGTGTGTCAACTTCTAAGTAATTATTTTTATCAAAAAATTGTCTTGTAAAACTAATAATTTTACTTCTAGTTTGAAAAACTTTTTTTGTATCTTCATTAATAATTAAATCAACATATCTACGACGATATCTTTCTTCAACATCAGTTAATCCATGATATTTATCAGGTAAAGGTTTTAAAGATTTTGTTAAAAGTTGAATTTTTTGAACTTTGATTGCAAATTCTCCTGTATTAGTTTTCATTACTTTACCAGATGCAAAAATGATATCTCCTAAATCAAAAGTTTCAAATAATTCATTAAATTCTGTTAGCTCTTTTTTATTATAATAAAGTTGAATTGTTTCATTTTCATTTTTAATAACAACAAAAGCACTACGAATAGTATGAATTCTTCCAGCAACTTTTAGTATATTATTTTGTTGTTCTAACTCTTGTTTACTAAAATTTTTTAGTTTTTCTGTTTCTAAAGTATAGTTGCTTAATGTTTCATTAATTTGAGCAAAAGGATTTACATTTATTGCTTTGTATTTGTTTAATTTTTCCCTTCTTACAAGTTCTTGTTCGCTAAATTTTCTTTCCATATTTCTCCTTTTAATATTTAAATTAAATAAAACAAATTATAACATTTTAACACAAATAAAAATAATTATTGTTTAAAACTTAAAGCTGTTTTATAAAAATAATTTGGTCATTTTTTTGTGTTTTTTTATTTTTTTTAACGAATAAAAAAAATAATTTGTAATTCTTAAACAAAAATAAAAGAACAACTATTTTTTTTAAAAAATGTTAATTTCTGTTTTTTTTATAAGTATTTTTTCATTTTCTTACTAAAGACTTCTTACTTTTTTTTTTTTTTTTACAATGGAAGTGTGGGTATTCTCACTAAAAAATGAAAGGATTATAAATGAAATTATTTAAAAAACAAGTTTGAAATGAAAAAGAACAGTATTATCAACTTTCAGTAGTTCATAAATTTATTTCTATTTTTATAATTGCATTAGGTGGAGGAACTATTTATTTAACACCTTATTTACTTTATTCATTTAAGAGTCAAATAATTAATGTTACTCAATCCAATGAAACAGAAATTCAATTTTTATTAACTGCATATGGTATTTTATCTTTGCTTTTATACATTCCTGGGGGATGGTTGGCTGATCGAGTTCAAGCAAAAACACTTTTTGCATTTTCAATGATATCAACTTCTATAGTTACTTTTTGGTATTCATTAGTTGGCTTTGAAAATATTGTAAATTATAGTCAATTAATTATAATTCACTTGTTATTTGCACTTACAACAGTTTTAACATTTTGAAGTGCTTTTATAAAAAGTGTTAAATTATTAGGTTCTAACAAAGAACAAACTTCATTATATTCAAAAGCAGAAACAACAAGATATTTACTACAAGTTATTTTTAACTACATTTCAGTTGCGCTTGGTGCAATTTTAGTTGTAGCAAGTCCATTTGTGGTGTTTAATGTAGCTGGAAAACCTACTGATTTTTCCAATTTAGATATTGCTAGTTCATCATCAGGTATATTTTTCAGTTTATTCTTTTATGCTATTGTTTATCTTGTGTGTGGTATTTTAGCTTTAATAATTTTGCCAGGACCACTTTATATAAAAAGAAAAAAACTTCTTGAAAATGGTAAAATTCAATACTACTGTGTAACAAAAGAAAAAGAATATATTTTCAATAATGAACAAGAGTTAAAAAAATATAAAAAACAAGCAATTAAATATTTTTGAAAAAAAGTAGGAGTGGACACTTTAAGTTCGCTTAAAAGTGTAAATGTCATTTTAATTGGATTGTTAATTTTCTTTACAATGAATGCATATACAGTATTTTCAAATTATGGAACAACATTTTTAGAATCATTAGGTTCAAAAAATAAATCACTTAATTCATCATTGAGTGTTGTTTATATTTATGGTATTCCCATTTTAGGAGCATTAGTTGCTGGCTTTATTACAGCGAAATGAACTAAATCAACTAGCAAATCTATATTTATAATTAGCATAATGATGATTGTTGGTTCTGTTTTATTACTTATAACTTTATTGTCTTCTTATGATTCTGTTAAACCTTCGAAAGGTGAAAAAGGTCAATTTAACAATTACACATTGTGATTTACATTTATTTGAATTTGTTTTACAATGTTTTTTATCGGAGCAAGTAGATCAATTTATTGAAGCACTTTAACAGAATTAAAAATTAAACCTCAAATTTTAGGTATAGCTGTTGGAATTATTTCTATTATCGGATTTTCTAAAGATGTTTGAGCAGGAATATTGTTATCAAAATTAATTGAAAATGATTTTGCGAAAGATCCAAAAACCCAAGAATTAAGTAAAACTATTTATGAATTAAAAGCTTTAATTACTTTAAGTATTTTTGCTATATTCAATACAACATTAGCTGCAGTTACATCAATTTTTATTGTAATAAGAAGAAAAAAATAATTAAAAATTAAAGATTAATAATTTTAAATATTTAAACTAAGGAATTAAAATATGATAAATAAAATATTTGATAATTTTTTGTTTTTAAACAATAAATTTGAAAAAATTTATAAAAATAAAAATATTGAAAATATACCTAATTTACCTGTAGAAAAACCTGAAATATGAACTAAAAGATTTTTAGAATGATCAAAACCTTTGTTATCAAAAAAAGAATTTGAAGAAGCTAAAATAGCAGTTGAAGATTTTTTAAAAAGTAAAAGTTCAAAAAAAATATTTGATTTTTTAAGTCAAAAAACTTTAAAAAAAGAAAATAATTGGCTTGCACAATGATGAGTTGAATATGCTTATTTAACTTCTAGAAAACCTGTGATGCCAGATGTAAATGCACCTTTTTTTATAGAATTTACAAAGAATAAAACATTAGATGGTGATGTTGCTAAAAAGACATCAATTATTATTCATCAATTAGCACAATTGTTTTTAAAATTTAAAAATAACGAATTAAACACATTTATTTTAAAAAATAATAAGGTTTTATCTTTGGATGGTCTTGAGTTGCTTTTTAGCTCAGCAAGAATTAGACAAGAAGATAAAGATGATATTTATTTCAATAGTGAAATACAATCAGATTTTATTGTAATATTGAAAAATAATATTTTTTACAAATTAAGAATTATTAAAAATAATAAACCTATTAGTATTGAAGAAATTTACTATAATATAAATTTGATTTCTCAAAAAACAACAAAAGAAAAATTTAATTGAAACTTTTTAACAGCAGAAATGTCACCTAAAAAGTCAAAAAAAATTTTCGATTTTTTAACAAAAAATAATTCAAAAGAGCTTTTAGATGTTTTAGATTCGTTGTTTATTATTAATTTAGATTCAGGTATTGAACAAAATGCTAATAGTGTTTTACAAAAAGCATCTATGGCAAAAGATTTTAATCGTTGACATGGTAAAGGGCTTCAAATTATTATTAATAAAAAAGGAAAAGTAGTATTCTTACCTGATCATTCAGTTATTGATGGTTCAAATATTGCGACAATAAGTGAAATCATTGATCAAGAACTTATTAAAAATATTAATTTTATAAATAAAAAATTTAAAACTACTTTTGAAGTAATTAATTTTATTAAATTAAGTGAAAAGCAACAACAAAAGTTTAAAATAACTTTTGAAGATTACAAAAAATTTGTTAATAAAACAAATTTTATTGAAGTTGAATTAAATTGATTATCAAAAGAAAAACTTAAAAAATTAGGTGTTATATCAACAGAAGCATTTATTCAATTAGTTTATCAATTAGCACAATATAAAACTAATCAACAATTAAAAAATATTTATGTTGCTGTTGATATGAGAAGTTTTTATAGAGGAAGAACTGAATGCATTAGGCCAATTAGTGATAAAAGTGTAGAGTTTGTAAAATTATACTTTCAAGATAAAGAAAAAGCTATGAATCAATTTTGAAGTTATTTTACAAAAATTGAAAAAGAACATTATGACAAAACTAAATTAGCACAACAAGGTAGTGGAATTAATAGACACATGTTAGGTAGTTATTTAGCTTGAATAGAGAATCAAACCAAAATTAAAAAACCAAAATTATTTGATACAAAAGCATGAAAAATAATTTCATCAAATCATCTTTCCACTTCTTCTATTGTTCACAAAAATCTAAAAAACTTTTTATTTATTCCTGTTGAAAAATATGGTTTAGGAATTGCTTATGCACTAGATAATAATTATCGAGCTATTTTTTCAGTTTTTAAACATAACCAAAAATATTTATATGATTTTAAAAAAAATTTTGTTTCTATTTTAAAAGATTTATTCAAATATTTAAAATAGAAAAATAAAAATAGTTAAATTTATAAATCAAGTGTCACTTTAAATCTCATGATTTAAAAAATATAGTGGCACTTTTTATATTTTTTTAAATGCTCAAAACAATTAATAACATTTTTAAAATTTATTAAGTATTTTTATTTTTTGCAAAAAATTATTTTAAGCTTAAAATTTAAAAAAAATTAAAATTTCATTGTTTTTTTGCCTAAAAATAAACTTTTTTTTTTTTTTTGCATTAAAGAATTTTTCTAAAAAAATATAATTTTATTATTTAAATTTAGAAATTTTTTCAAAAATTATTTAATAACATAAATAAAAAACGAGGTTATTTTAATTATGGATAATAATTTTAACAATAAAATGAGTGATGAAGAGAAAAAAAATAAGAAGAAAAGACTTATTGCATTGCTCGCATTCTTAACTAGTGCTATCGGAGTATCGGGAGCAAGTGTTCCACTTTTTCTTGAAAGATTTAATTATCATAGTTTACCTGATGAAATTAAACCAAAAGTTAAAGTTGTATATGACCATGACAATAAAGGAACTTTAGAACTTGAGCTTACACCTGAGTTAGCTGGTAAAAAAGTTACAGCACTTTTTGAAGATGACCATGGTAGAGCTCATCTTATTAAAGACTTAGTTGTTGGATCAGATGGTAAAGTTTCTATTGATACATCTAGTTTACCTCAAGGTAGCAGATATACATTTAAACAACTCCATTTTGACACTAAATCAGGTTCAAAACCATTATTAAATTTAAGCGATGTTTTACCAAAAAACAAAACAATTGACAAAACCCATTTTTATGATAAAGATGGGGATTTAGTTTTTCAAAAGAATTTTGGTAAATCACAAGCTGGCAAAAAAGTAAAAGTTGCCATTAAAAATCATGATGGTGGTGGAAATGGAACAACTAAAGTTTTAGAAGTTACATTAGATGAAAATGGTATTGCTAAATTTAAGCCAAGTGATATTGATGAATTTAAAAATAATCCAAACGGTAAATATTCAATTGAAAAATTCATGGATGAAGATGATAATGAAATTTCAAAAGAAATTGCAACAAATGCTACAAATCAAAATTTAGCATATGGAAAAATGCCAATTTTGGTTGATAAGAAAAATAAATATGATTTAAGTAAATGACGTTTACCACAAGAAACACCATACAACTCTAAAACAAAAGTGTTAGTTTCTTATGTTAATGAAAAAGGTGAACATAAAGTTGCAGAAATCCCTGTTATTTCAGAAGATGGTTCTTTAAATGGAATGTTAAATCAAGATGCAATTAAAAACTCAATTCCTAAAAATGCTGCAATTGATTTCGACAACATTAAGCTTAAAGATGAAAATGGTCAAACAACACCACTTCGTCCTATTTCTGATGATCAATATCAACATGACAATCATTTAAATAAAGATAATTTAAAACTTTATGTTGGTAATCCAAACAGTAGAAAAGGTGAAATAGCAAAACCTGTTGAATTTACTTATAAAACTGTTGATAAAAATGGTGTTGAAAAGAAAATTAGTATTACTAAAAAACCTAATGAAGACGGTTATGTAGATTTACCAACTGCAAATGATTTAATTGAAAAAGGTGGAAAGGGTTATGTTTGAGAACTTGAAGATGTAACAACAGCTTCTACACCTAAGAAAAATTTATATGATCCTAAAGATATAGATAAAATATCTACACTAGATTTAGTAAATCATGCAATTGATGATGAAGCTGTTCTTTCTGTTCCTGTTGGTCCAAATGAAAAAGAAAATCAGCAATTTGAAGCTATTTTTGAAGATGAAAGTGGAAATACTTACCCTGTAAAAGGCAATGCTAAAAATGGTGTTGTAGATTTTGTATTACCTGAAACAAAAGATGGTGCAAAACCAAAACTTAAAACTATTAACAAAATTAATGATAATCAAGATAGAGAAGATGTAACCAAAGATTTAATTGGTGATTTAAAAGAAAAAAATAATCCATATAATAAAAAACTTGAGAAAAATAATAACAAATATGTAACACCTTCTTTAACAGAAGATCCTATTACTAAGAGTCTTAGTATTGAATATCCTTTAGGAAAAGAAAATGCAAATAAAGATGTAACTTTGATTGCTAAAGATAATAAAGGTAATCTTATTAAAATTAAAGGGAAAACTGACCAAAATGGTATTTTCAATGCTGAAAATGATGACATTAGAGGTCTAGATTTAACTCTTGAAAAATTTGTTGATACAAATGATGAAAATAATGTAATTGTTGATTTAACACAATCACCTGATAAAGTAAAAAATCTTAATGCTTCAACTGGTGGAAGCGAAGATGGTGAAAAAGAATTAATATTTGATGTTTCACCAAATACTGATCCAAATACATCAGAAGCAACTGGAAATGATAATCCAAATAAAAAACCAAAAGCTATTATCATTAATGAAAAAACAGGAGAAATTCGTGAAGTCGATCTTGTTCCTGAAAATAATATTCATTCTAAAAATCCAGATAAACCAATTTGAAAATTACCACTTAGTGAATTAAAAGATGGTGAAAAAGTTGATAAAGTTATTGATAAAAATAACAGTGATGAAATTTTAATTTCTAATGCTAATATTCCTGAAGAACAAAAATATAAGCATAAAACTCCAACAGTTAAACAAGAATTAACAGATGATAGACAAACTAATGACATTGTTATTAGTGATTTACCTAATACTTTAAAACCTGGTGATTTTGTAATTGTAGAACTAGAAGGTGTTGATTCTGAAGGAAATCCAATTAAAATTTCAGTTCCTGCCAAAGTTAATGACAATAATGAAATTGTTGTTGATGCAAATGATTTACCAAAAGATTCAAAGTTAGAAGTAAAAAACATTTATCAAAATAAAAATCCTGGAAAAGGAAAAAATGATATTTCAAATGGTGATAAAGGTTACAAATTAGTTGATGTGCCAAATGCGCTTGACAAAGATAAAAATGTTACTATTGATGCAAGACACGTGCATAAAATTAGTGCACTTAAACCATTAATTGTTTTTGAAAATAACAATTTTAATGATATTAAAATTAAAATTCAATTAGAAGATTTAAGTGATTTAATAAAAGAAAATAGTCAAAAACCTATTGTTACAATAGTAAATCAAAATAATAAAAAAATTACTTTTGAAGGTAGAAAAATTAATTATCTTTTTGAAAATGGCAAAAAATATATTATTTTTAACCCAACTGTAGAAAATCAAAACTTTTCTTTAAATGATACATATACTGTAAGTAAAATCGAATATCGTGATGGTGCTTTTGACCCTGAATTTGATCAAACAATTGGGCACAATTGAACTAATATTATTTATGATAAAAGTTTAGAAAAACCATTGGAATTATTAGAAGATTATAGTCATATTTTAAAAGTTGTTGCTATTAACAAAGATAAAAGTACAAAAATTGAAAAAAATTCAAATGATAAATATGAGCAAATTACAATTAGTGTTGATTTAGAAACTAATTTAACCCAACAACAATTAAATGAAAATAATTTTGTTTTAGTTTATAGAAATAAATCTAATTCAAAAGATATTGTATACAACATTAATAAAGCTCCTTCTATTGTTGCAACAGGCGACAATAAATTTAAAGCAACATTTGTTTTAGAATTTCCACAATCTAATAGAGAATATGAACTAGTTGGTTTAAAAATTGGAGATACAAAACATTCTATTGAAAATTTTGATCCAGATAATTTAAATAGTAAAAATTATCAAAATCTTTATTTAGAAAATGATAATAATATTAAAACATCTTTAATAACAGAAAAGGGTGAAACAAAAGTTGAAACATTAAAAATAACACCTACAGACGTAGATACACTTGATGTTGAATTAAAATTAACTTCAGATGATGCTTTCTTTGAGAAAAATCAAGAATTTGTTGTTAAATATGATGAAATAGATGAAAATGGTAATGTTATTCCAGGGACAAGTAAAACCATTACTGTTAGTCCTAGATCTGTTAAACATTCAGTTAATAACTTAGATCAACAACATAAAGAAGCAGAATTTAAATTTGAAATTCCAGATTTAAAAGAAAATACAAAATATAAAATTAGTAATATTGAACTTTCAAATTCAAATCAAGTTGATTCGTGATATGAAAATCCATTAGTTGATCAAAAAGATTTTGAAATTTCAGCAGAAATTAATCCAACGCTACAAGAAACAACACTTGATAGTACAGCACAAATTACTTCAATCAAACCAATGAATACTACAAGCGGAAATGTTGAAATAGAATATGATAAGCTTGTAGATGCATTTGTTAGTTTAAAATTTGAAAATATTCTCAAAAAATGAAAAGAACAAAAAATTGTTTTAGAATTTAAATCAAAACATTTTGATGAAGTTGTGCATTTTAGCCAAGTTATTACATCAACACAAGATAACAAAATTGCAGTACCTTTCCAACTAGATAGTAGTGTTTTACATGCTAATCGTGAATATGAACTTACAAATATTTATGCAATTGACGCTACAAAAAATGTAGTGAATTTTGATGCAACTAATAGTGATTTAAATCCAATTCAATATATGAAATTTGTAGGTGAAAGACCTAATGATTTTGTTTTAAGTTTTAAAACTAAAGCACACTTTAACAACATTAGAGTTTCATCACTAGAACAACAACAAGTAACAAGTATTTTTGATTCTAAACTTAGAATAAATATTGCTGATATAGATGATGTTTTAGTTGAAAATCAAGATCAGCTAGAAGTAGTTTATAAACTTAAAGACTTACAAAATCCTGAAACTAGAACTTTAAATCTTCAAAAAGATAGTAATGGTAAATATATTGAATTAGAAATTAATAATTTAATTGCTTTAAATCAAAATAATGAAATTGTCAGTGTAAAACTTAAACAAAAACCAACAAAAGCTATTTTTGATTTATGAAAAGATAAAGAATTAAATATTTCAGAAGAAGATAAAATCTTTAAAAATGAAATTAAAATTGACTTCGTTGGAGTAATTGATCCTCAAAATCCAACAGTTGATTCAACAACTAATAAAATTAGTGCACAAGTCGAATTGCCAATTTTTGTAAGTAGTCATATTAATAAAAATACACTTAATTTTAAAGCAAAATACACACAAAATACACAAAGTTATAATAGAGATGAAAATTCAAGAGAAATTTTCTCTAATGGAGATGTAAAAATTGTCGATGATAAAATTACTCTTGATTTCAGTGATCTTGTTTCTAATAGACTTTACAATAATTTTGAATTATATGTAAATGATTCAGCATTTAATCAAGAAACTCCAGCAACTAAAAACAGTATCAAACAACAATTAGTTAGTGATTTAAGTGTTGCACCTCGTGAAACCAAAGTAATAGAATTAACTAATGCAAATTCAAGAATTATTAATAACAACAAAAAACTTAAACTTAAATATGAAATTCAATCAGAAGATGAAATTCTTAATGAAAATATAAATGTAAACTTAGTATTAACACCATTAGGTAACTTTAATTATAAATTTATTCAAAATTCATCAATTAAAAAAGAAAATGATAAATATGTTGTTGAGTTTGACTTTGATATTGTTGAAAATGTAGTTAAAAGCAATAAAATAAATAGATTTGTTGCAGGTAGAACTTATGAAGATGGTGTAGTTGAAGAAGAATTACAATACAGTGTTGAATTAAAATTTAACTCTAAATTACCTTGAGCAAATACAAACATTAATGTTAAAGACAAAAATGATCAATTTATTAGTTCAAATAGAGACAATATTTTAATTAATGCACAAACCAAGAGTTATGATGCTCAAAATCCAGATTTTGAAAAAAATGTTGGTTTACCAAGAGAAACATTAACTTTTGCACCTAATTTAATATTCCAACAACATTCAAATAAACCAAATGAAATTGTTTATACAAAAAATTCTTCAACTAATATTTCACTTGAAGTTAGTTCAAATATTACAAAACAAATTAGAAATCAAGAGCTAAGACTTGTCTTTAGTTACATTGCTAGTGATGGCTCAGAACAAGAAATTGCAACTAATTTTGTAAAAGTTGATCCAAATAACATTATTGATATAAGTCAACCTAATAAAAAATTAATTAAATTTATCGAAAATTCTTCTGCTAACAAGATTAATTGAAAAGCAAACCGCGAATATACATTTAAACGTCTTGAAATTAAAACACCTACTTTAGTGGATGGTTATTCAGAATTAAAAAATGATCAAAATCAATCTTTCAACATTAGTGGACAATTCAAAATTAGTCAAAATGCAAGCGAAGAAAATGTTAAAGTTAAAAATGCAAGTTTCATTAAAGAAGAATCAACTATTGACAAAGCTACAATTAACATCACACTTCAAGATCTTGATGATGTTTTAAGAGTAGATACTTTAGATGATCAAGGTAATACAAAATCAAATCCTCATAAAGAAAAACTTGTTATTAAATTAGCTAAAAAAGCAGATGTTGCTGATAGTTCAAAATGAATAACAGTTGATAAAAATACTCAAGATGCTAATATTGAAATTAAAAAGCAAAACAAAGATAAAATTATTAGTTTTAGTCTTAATAATTTAAAAGTAAATAATGAATATGTAATTGTTTACTTAGGTTTTGAAGACAATAATGCAGCTTTAGATGGTCTACCATTTACAATCAATCAAAATTCAAACAAAGTATTTGACTATAATGATGAACAAAAAGATATTGCAATTAAGAATCAATTATTAAGAATATCTAATAACCCAACTTGAAATATTAATGATATTGATTTATCAATTAATTATAAATTAGAATCACAAATGTTTAAACTTGATGGTTCAAATTTTGTTGCACACTATACAGATATTTTAGGACAAAATTATTTTAGTAAAGTTACTAGTGCACAAAATTTAGAAACTTTAAACATTGAATTAACAAGCACAGAAAATACAAGAAATAATAACACTTACACACTAAAAAATGTATATGTCGCTTCTAATACAACAAAAGATGAATTTAATACAAAAACAACTGATACAGAAAAATTATCACATTTACAAAATAATTGAATTCCTTTAGTAAAAACAGTTATTACAAATGATCATGCTTCTGTTACTACTGAACCATCCGAAACAAAGGCAGTTGTAAAAGAAAAAAACAGTGATTACTTTACAGCAACACATGAAGGTGTAAAATTTGATCTTGCTATTACTACAAAAGATAAAATTTTAAAAGATAATCTTAAAGTTAAAGTTACATTTGCTATTAAAGAAGAAGATGCTATTAAATATAATATACCTGAAGGTTCAAAAGAATATGTTTTACAAAATCAAGCATTAACAAACATTGACCAAGATAAAAATAGTGCAGAAGTTGTTATTGACATTCAAAATGGTCTTATTGATGATGTTGATTATTATGTAAAAGAAGTTATTATTGAAGATTTTGATCTAAATACTCAAGGTGCAGCATTTAAATTCAACAAAAACAACATTATTGCACAAAATCAAAATGATATTTTTGATAAACCAGAAAATGAGAAAAAACCATGAGTATTCCATACTCTAGAGCAACCATTTAATATCATTAGTCTCAAAACAACCAAAAAAGAGTATAAAAAAGATGAAATTAATGATGCTAATAATATAACAGTTAAATTTGATGCCTTGCAGCAAAAATGAGTTGATCAAAAAATGGTCTTAATTTACAAATCAAAACATTTAAATGAAAAAGTTTATTATAGTCATGTTATAACTCAAGAAAACAAAAATAATAAAAATAGCATGTCCTTTAGACTTGAGAATTCTTTTGCTTTAAAACACAATCGTCAATATGAATTAGTGGATATCAAATTTGGCCCAAAAACAAGTGATATTGCAACAATTGATGATACAAATGTTTGAAGTTCGCTTGACAATACAAAAGTTCCTAAAAATGATGATAACACAAATGGAAATGACATTACAGTTGATTTCAAAGTTAAACCTTCAGCTAATGTTGAAGCAACATCATTTATTGAAAAAGCTCCTGATTCTGTAACTAAATCTAAGTTATATTTTGCAATTAGTGATTCAGATGGAGTTTTAAGTGCTAATGCTAATGATAAAGTTAGAATCACTTACAAACTAAAAAATTCACAAAACCCTTCAATACAAACTCAATATTTACCATTGCAAAAAGATGCAAATGGTGCTTTTAATGTTGAATTTGATCTTGATAATATTGAATTAAATAGTGAATATGTAATTGAAAAAATTGAATTTGAAAATTTACCAATTAATGCTATTTACAATATCAACACTGAATCAGATGATAATACTATTAAAAATACATCTAATAAAGATAACTTTAAAAACAAATTTGAAATAACAGAAACAGAAGTTGATCCAACTATTGAAAACATTAAAACGGCTAAAGTTATATTCAATCTTGATATAAGTCAACATTTAGATCATTTAAAAAATAATTTAGAATTTATAGCTCAAATTAAACAAAACACAGCTTCAAATAATAGAAATGCAAATGATATTATTTGAAGTGATGTTGCAACTTTAAATAATAATCAAATTACATTAATATTTAATAATAATTTAGTTTCAAATAGAAAATATAGTGACTTTAAATTTTATGTAAAAGATAATAATACAAATATTATTATTCCAAACAATGATAAAACAGATGGAAGTCATAAAGTTAATGACTTTGAAGTTGCACCACAAGTTACTGAGGTTATAATTGAAAATAAAGTTATTACAGAAGATAAAGTTCAAATTACTTTCAAAATTACATCACCAGATGAAATTTTAGAAGCAAATCAAGTATTAGAATTATTATTTACAAATGATGATAGTTCAAAAACATATAAATTCAAAAAAGAAGCAACAATTACAATGGATGTAAATGATTCAAATGTTGCTCGTGCAACTTTTGAATTAGAAGTAGATGTTTTCGATGATACTTGATTAAATCAGCAAAATTCAATTAGTGACAAAATTGAAGAAAATTTTTCTTACCACTTTGATCTTAAATTCGTTAACAAGCCATCAAGAGCAAATACAAATATCAAACTCGAAAGCTTAGATAGTATAAACAACACAGAAAATCACTTAGTTAAAGAAAATGCAAATAGTGTTGATAGAGCTATTGTTGTACCACCTATTTCTATTGTTTTTGAAAATAACTTTAAATTTAAAATGGATGGTAATGAAATTAGCGAATATGATCCAAATAATAAAAATGCAAATCAATTTACTATTGAATGAAAATTTGATAAATATGTAACTAATGCAATAAGAGATAAATTTGTTTCTATGACCTTCTGTTCAAATGATGGCATTTGCTTTAGCACAGAAAAAATACAATTAGAAAATAATTTAAATGATAAAGCTACTAAAAAAGTTGCTTTAACATTTAATATTTCAGATGCTGAATTTGCTAAAATTAAAGCAAATCGTCAATATAATTTTAAAAATATTAATATTTTTGATAATGCAAATGCAAACTCACAAGTTTGACAAGATTCACAAAATACACAAATTCATGGGAATGTAAAAGTTTTACCTTCACAAAATGTAGAAATTAGTTCATCAGCATTTGATCAAGCTAATACAACTGTTGAGAAAACAACAATAGTAATTCAATATAGCGATGCAGATGATATTATTAGTGAAAATGATGTAAATGATTTAGTTCTTACTTATCATGAAGAAAATTCAAATAATGATATTGAAATTAGACATAATGAAAATGGTCATAATGTTACTATTAATCCGAAAACTAAGACAATTACTGTTGAAATACCGAGTTTAAGGTTGGATAAGAAATATTTATTTAAATCAATTAAATTTAATAATAATGTAGCTAATGCTGCTTATGGCTTAGTTAAAGATAATAATACAAATAATTGAGATAAAAATGAATTATTATCTAATGAAAAATTAATTGAAAACAATGATCTTAAATTAGTATTTAACAATACATATCAAGGTTATAAAGGATCAGATGAAACCAATCCATTAACTACAAAAGATATTACAAAAGTATTTAAATTAGAAAATAATAAAATTACTATTAATAACAAAACTAAGATTAAAGCACACTTTAGTGATATATCAAATAAAAATTATTTAGTTGATGTTGAATATGATGATAACGCAAAAACACTTACAGTTCAAAATATTGATGCTTCAGAAATACGTCACAACAATAAATATAAATTAGAAGCAATTTTCTTTGCTACAGAGCCAGAAATTAATGCAATTAATCGTGATGATATTGCTAATACAACTGCAAATATCGCTAAAATTGATATTCAAGATATTATTAATAATCAAGCAAATGAAGTTGTAATTAATTATTCATCCACAACTTACAATACACTAAAAACTGATGGAACTAAAAATATTAAAGCAACACATGAAAGTGTTGAAATAAACTTAGATATTGAATCACAAGATGATATTTTTGGCGATGACTTTAAAGCTATTGTAATTATCGCTGAAAAAGATGATCAAAGTGTAACTCATGAGTCGCAAGAAGTATTATTAACAAGAGAGAGTGTATCAAAACTTAAAGCAACATTTAACATTGCTGGTCTTAAAGATGATTTTGATTATATTATTAAAGAAGTTAAATTTAGTCACTTTGGTAATATTGATGCACAAGCATCAGTAAATAACAAAGCGCCAAATACTGTTTATAGTTTTAACAACAATAACATTATTAATAATAAAAATAATCAAGATGCAATTAGTTTCCAAACACTTGGAAAAGATTATGACATCAAAGTGTTTAATGTTATTGATACAAACAACACTAGCCAAACATTATTAGAACAAAATAATTTAGAAAACAATAAAATTAAAATCAACATTGACTTTATAAGAAATGCTTGAAGAAATAAAAAGTTTGTAACAAGTTTTAAAGATAAAAAACGTAATGAATTTATTTATTATGAACTTTCTATTGATGCAAATACTACAGCAGGTGATCTTGAATTAACATTAAATCAACAAATGGGCAACATAAAAAATAACCGTGAATATGAATATCAAGGGTTAATTTTAGTTGATGCAAATATTCAAGATTATGCAACTGAATTTAATAAATTAAAAGTAGCTAACTATGATGCAAGCACAGATAGAAATAATATTGGTCATAATTCAACAACACCAATTAATTCAAACAATAATAATCAAACAGAAGCTCGAAGTTATACAACAATTTTCAAAACTAAAGCACAAGATAATGCAATTAAATTCCATAATTTAGAAGAAAAAGCAGTTAATAATTTATCAAGTTCTAAATTAAAAATTGATATTGAAGATCTTGATGATATTTTAACAACAACAGATGCAGTAGAAATTTCGCTAAGTGCACCAAATGTTCAAAGTTTTATTACTTCTACAAATGTTAAAGAAAATCAAGGTAAAAAATATCTTGAATTTGAAATAAATAATATTAATTTAAATACAGAATACACAATTAATTACATTAAATTTAGTCAAAAAACACCTTCTATGTCAGCTCTTGAGTTAACAAGTGCTAATAACTTTAGTTTATTAAATAATCAAGATAGTACATTTGAATTAACTGGAGACAAAAATTTTGAAAATAAAGTCAAATTAATTCAAAGCCCTCCTGATTCTTATGAAGTTGCATTAAATAATTCAGATAATTCAACTGGTATATTAAATTTAGCTTTTGAAATCAGTGATCATTTACCAAAAGATATTACTTTAAAAACTCAATTTAACCAAGCTAGTGAATCAAACAAAAGATCTGCAAATGCAACAGTAGAATCTACAAGTCAAACAATCAATTCTAGTGCTAATAATAACACAAATGCAGCATTAACATTTAGTGACTTATCACTAAATAGATTGTATAATACACCAAAAATTTATGTAAAATCAGCTAACGATACAAACCAAATTGAATTAGTAACAGAAAATAGTAAAATTAAACAATTTATTACTGAAGCTGGTTTTTCAAAGGCAAAACAAATTGAATTAATAGATGGATTTGAAGGTGAAGTTAAATTTAAATATGAAATCGAAACAGAAGACGGTTATTTATTAGATTCTAATAACGACACTGTAACATTAATATTAACACCAACAGATACAAATAAAACTTTCAGTTTTAGTAAAGATACAGTTATTACTAAAGAAACTGATGGTAAGTTTTATGTTGAATACAGCTTTGAAAATGTTAAAGATACAAGCCAATTCAACGGGCTTCAAACTAATGCGACCCAAATCATTGAATCTCTTGAATATAACATTGTTTTACAATTAAAAGATAAAAATAAACCTAATAGAACTAATGATAACATTAAAGTTAAATTAGATGCTAGTGGTCTTTTTTCAAGAGATAATATTTTAATTAATCATTTAACACATCACGAAATTGCAGATAATGTTGCAAAAACAATTAACGTAAAACAAAGTTCAATTGAATTTGATTCAACATTTACAATTGAAGGAACAAATGATAACATTGTTGAAAACCTTGACAATGATGTTGTTATTGTTTGAAAATTTAAACCAAATGTAACTAAAAAAATTAAAAATCATAAAATTAAATTTATATTTAACTACTCTTCAACCCCAACTAAAAAAGATAACTTAGAAACACAAGAAGTTGTTTTAGATTTAGCTCAAAGTCAAGTTTCTTATGATGCAAATGAAGATAAAACAACAGTTAAATTTACTATACCTAAAGATTCATTAAAACACAATCGTGTTTATACTTTGAAAAACTTAAAAAAATCAACTGATGGTAAAAGATGATTAGATTGACAAGATAATTACAACACGACTGTTGGAGGAGAATTCAAAATCAAACCTTCAGCTCCAATTAGTTTGGATGAAACAAATATTCAAGTTCGTTCAGCAACTCAAGGAAATCAAGTAAATGATGAACAGATTACACTTACTATTAATGATCCAGATAATGTACTAGATTCAAAAGATGCAAAAAATATTGTAATAGAAGTTAAAGAAGCTAACGGCTCAACAGCAAAATTTACTAAAGCAAATACTTTTACTACAACAACAGATGGTAAAAAACAATTTACATTTACTATTAAAAATGCTAAATTTGATCAAACATATAAATTAACCAAATTAGAGCTCAATAAAAAAGGTAAAATAGCAGCTTTTGATATTGATCAAACAAATCAAACTAATAAATTAACATCAAAAGAATTTGATTTATCAACTAAAAAATTAAGTGTCCAAGAAATCGAGTCACTTGATAATGTTCCAAATAAAAGAAAACTTAAATTTAAATATCAAATTGAGGGAATCAACCCTTCAGAATTTAATGGTGTAAAATTTGTAGCTTTATTTAAAAATCCTGAAGATGAGGATATTTTTATCAATGCAAATTATGATACAACAACAGGAGAATTAACATTAGAAGATCCTCATGATCAATTAGCATTAGAAGGTAATACACAACATAGACTTATTGATATTTTATATAGAAATGATTCAAATTTTAACAGAGATAGTGCTAAAAATAAATTATCAACTGCAAGAAGACTTAATCTTGATGGTCTTACAACAAAAGAGATTACAACATCTGTTAGTGAAATATATGTAAGAGACATTAGAGGTGATGTACCTTTCAAATGATATGAGTATAAAATAGATCTTTATATCGAAGATGAAGATGGTATTTTATTAAAACATTTAAAAGATATTCATGTTCAATGAAAATTGCAAAATGAAAATATTAGTACAGCTAAACATGCTGAAACAACATTTGATCCAAATGTTATAAATCGTTATGTGCATTCACAAAATGGGCAAACATATGACAATATTTATAAAGTAAGTATTAAAATTGAAAAACCTCCATTTGAAAAGAAAATAGAAACTCCAAATATTGATTTTGGAAAAACATTAAGAGCTCTTAATAATAAACAACACATTGCTTTAAGAGGTAGTGATGGGACTGATTTAGGCTTTACTTTAAATTATAAATTCGCAGTTCAAAATATAGGAAATGATCATGATGCTTTAAAAAATAATGGTCCAAAATTTGATGTAAATTATGAACAAGTTAAAAACATTAAAGAAGACGAGTTTTTTGAACAAATTCGTTATACTCAAACATTTGGTTCCAATGATAGAGATGATAATGAAAAAATTAAAATAAAATCAGAAAAAGATAGTAATGTTTTTACAAAAGCTACTACAGGTCTTTCTCCTTATAAAGTTTACAAAAAATGAAAATATGAAAATCTTGTACCTAATAGAAAATATACAGATTTTGACTTTTTCATTTCACAAAATGAAGATGGAACTGGTCATACTAAAAAAATAGATTATGCTTATACAAGAAATGCATTAAAAGAATTTACAACACACGCTTCTGAAACTAAAGCTGAATTAACAACATCACAAAGTGATAGTAATACTTTGAGACTTGAATATAGAATCACTTCAGGTGATCAATTGTGAGTTCCACTTTCCAAAAGTACAGATGCTAATAAACCATCATTTAAAATTAAATTAACACCAAAAAATAGATTACTCAAAAATAAAGATTATTACTTCACCAAAGAAGCAATAATTGAAGCAAGTAATATTGATTCAAGTGATAAAAATGTTTATAACCTTACTTTTGATTTTGATATTCATTCATATAATTCAAGTTGAAGTGGCGAAGTTACTAATGGAGCTCTTGAAGATGGTGTTGAATATGATGTAGAATTAATTCTTAACACAGATTTAACAGATAAAGTTGCTCATGATCTTAATATTACAAGTTACACTCAAAATACAGACAAAAAAAATAGTCCAATTTTATGAAAACAAGATATACGTACTAATAAAAAAGAATATAGTTTTGAAAATATAGAAATTTCATCTCCAGGTAACACTGATGTTTCAGATGCATCTGAACAAAATAGTCGTATTTATCATTTCCAAGATAGAGATAATGATGATATTACAATTAAAATTTCATTAGATCATTTAGCAAAAGAAATTCATAACAAAAAATTCAAACTTAAATTTATTGATAAAGAAAACAATGAAATATTTACTGAGATAACAACTTTTGACTATAGTTCAGAAAAACCAGAAATTGTATTTAAATTTTCAGATGCAGTAAAAAATAGTTTAAAACTTAATCGTTCATATACTTTTGCTGATATTTTGGATGATACAGGGCAACTAGCAAAAGATTCATATAAAAATAAAGAATTAACGAAACTAAAATCAAAACTTAGTTTCTATTTTGAACCAAAAGAGTCTGCTTCATGAGCTAACCCAGCGTTCGTTAAAGATCAAACTAATTTAAATAAATCAACTATTTATATTGAATTAAATGATCCACATAATTCCGTAGTTTCTGCTGATTTTAATAATAATAATGTTCAAGTTACTTATGAAAAAATTAATGAAGGTTCTGAAGAAACAGTAGCTGCAACATGAGAAAACAATAAAATTAAAATTACAATTCAAGATTTATTACTTGATGAACAAATTAAAATTAAAGAAATAAAATTTTTAAATAAACCTAAATTTGCAGTAAAAAATATTAATATTGATAATAATGATAATGTTCTAAAAGGGACAGAAACTGATGCAGCCAACACAAAACTTGATATCACTAATGTTACTAAAAATACTAGTGATATAAACAATATTACTTTAACATATACACTAGATAATGACCACTTTAATCCGCAAAGTTTATATTTTGTTGCTGAATATGAAAATCTTGATGGTGAAACTGTATTTTCTAGAGTTGCTACAATTAATAATAATCAATTAACTGCAACTTTTGATAAACAAAATCTTAGACATAATGATAGATTGACATTAGTTAACATTTGAGTTGGTGATCAAAGCAAACTTAATGCTAAAGCAGCTAATAATTCTAGCGATGAATTTGCTAAATTAAACTTAGATCCATTAAATGACAAAACATTTGAGATTCATTCTAAAGCAACTAGTGTAACACTTGCAGAAGCAATGATTAATAATGTTGAAACAGATAGTGCAACTATTAAATTAAATTTAATTTCTGAAGATGGATTTTTTGAAAATGTTCTAAGTAGTAATAATAGTCCAAAACTTAAATTAATAATTCAAAATAAAGCAAATGAAAATGAAATTCATGAAGTTGAAGCAGAATTAAACAGCATTGATAAAAATAGCGCTTCAATAGAATTTAGTTTTGATAATTTAGAAGATGGAACAACTTATTCTATTAAATCATTAGAATATACATTTGATGATAATGAATTTGATAGTTTGAAAATTATTGAAAAACCTGAAGTGACAATGCCAATTAAAGGTCTTAAAAACCAAGGGACTTTTGAAGAATTTAGAACTAAAGATCTTCCATATGGAATTGAAAAATTCTATTTAGAAGTAAATGGCACAAAAGCTACAGAAGTAGAGAATACTAAAACACAAGATGATTTACAGTTAAATGTTGAACTTAGTGGTATTAGAAGCAATTGACTAAATAAAGAAATAGTAGCAATATTTAGTTATAAAGATCAAACTACTGAAAAAGAAATTATCTTTAAAAAACAAATTAGTGATAAAAATCAAATTCTAAAATTAGATTTTCATAGTGGTGAATTAAAACGCAATCGTGAATACAAATTCAAGAGTTTAATGTTAGATGGTAATTTTGATGTTGATGCAAATTCTACAAATAGTAACGAAATAAAACAATCTGTTGCTGGTAATAATCTTGAAAATACTTTCAAAACCAAACCAACTAAAGATTCTAAAGTTGAAGTTCTTAATATGAACTTTAAAGCAAATACTATTTTAACTAAACCAGAAGTTGAAATTGAAATAGAAGATTTAGATGATGCTTTTGTTGCATCTAACTTAACAAAAAATGAGTTTATAGTTAAATTAGCTTTTAAAAATGATAATAATAAAAATAATATTACAACTACAATTACTAAAGTAGAAAAATTAGCAGATCACAAACTAAAAATAACTTTAGAATTTGCTAATGGTAAAATTAATAAAGACTATGTTCTTAAATATTTAGGTTTAAATAAAATTCAATCTACCTTAATCGATAATTATTGAGAAGGAGCATATAAGTTAAAAAGTGATGAAATAATTTTTGGAGATAAAAATGCTTATAATGTTCAACCACAAGATGAAAAAAATATAAATATTTCGTTAAAATTAAAAGATGAACAAATTCATGCAAATAGTGTTGCCTTTAAGTTAGATATCGAAAATAATAATGATTTAAAAATTGAAAAATTAAATTTAGTATCTAATGTATTAGATTTAACTAGAAAAGATGTTGGACTTTATTTCTTGATTGAAAATCTAAAAAATATTTCATTAAATCATGTATTAAATATGACTAAACCAATAGCGAATGAATTTAATTCAAGCATTAATGAAACTAAACCAGTTGTAATTTCTAAATTTGTAAATAATAATGATAATTTATGAAATAAAAAAATTCAATTAGATGATATTTATTTTGCAACTGAAGATGATATTAATGCTGCAAGACAAAATAATAATTACAACACTTTAGCACATATTAGTCTAAGCAATGTGTTTTCTAACACCCAACCTTCTAATACTACAGTTACTAATTTCTCAATTGCAAACGCAATAAAAGGTGCAAGACAATATAAAAATATTCAATTTGATTTAACTTCTAAAGACTTTAGATTTAGGGATCTTTTTGATTCAAAACTACTTACTAAAGATAATCTAAAAATTCGATTAAATGAAGCTGACTCAACAATAAATATAGTGGAACATGATAAAATAAAAGTTAATTCCATTGTTAAATTATCAAATGGGGATGTTAGAGTTTCATTTGATGTTGAAAGTGTTTTAGAAAGAAATAAGCAATATCAAATTAATGAAGTTGCAATTTTAAATTTAACTAATGATAAATTACATAATGTCAATAAAATTAACAAAATAAAAGAAAATGAACCTACAAAACAATTTGTTAATATTCCGAATAATGCTAATTTTAGAACACTAAAAGAAGCTACATTAAATGTTGATAAATTAAAACCACTAGAGTGAGCTATAAATCAAAGTATGAAAGTTAAAGTTGTTATAAAAGGTGATACACATATTTTTGATAATAATGATAGTGATTTATTTAGAATTACATACAACCAAGATGATGATACATCAAATAAAACAATTCTTGTTCAAAAAATTGCTACAAATGGAAATGAAAAATATTTTGAATTTGAAATACCAAATGGAGAATATGAACTTAACAAAAAATATGTTATTTCAAAAATTGAATATGTACCACAATTAAAAAGAACAGCTACATGAGCAAATGAATATGAATTAACTAATCCAGTAATTTATGATAATACACTCAAAAATAATAATTTACACTTTGGATTATCAATTGGAGAATTTAATACAAATTATAAACAAGGAAATGATATATATAAAGATGTTTGAAAAGTTGACATAACTTCAAATTATGTTGATAATAAAAATGAAAGCTTTTGAACAAAAATTGATTTATCAAAACATGATGTTTATCTTAAGGTAGGTAATACTAGAAGAGCTGGTGTTAAAGCTGATGGAACACCATCTATTATGACTTTATTACCAACTACTGTAACAAATAACACTAACTTTACTTTAAAACAATATGATGCAAACTTTACTAATAATAAAATTTTTACTGAAGTAGTTCTAGCTACAAAAGGTTCAGATCCAAATAATCAAGTAAATACTATGTCTATCAATTCAACAAATAAAGATTACATCCTTAATAGTCGAAAACCAGTATTAAAAGATACACCATGAGAAGCAATAGAAAATAAAACAGCTTCTACTGTTGATATAAGGTTTAAATTATGATCACCTGATGGATTGTTCACTAATAATACAAATTGAATGCAAATTCAATCACGTGTGTTTAGTATTGCAAAAAGTTGGTTAATCATTGATACAAGTAGTAATCAAAAAGATGAGGGGATTTTCCGTGGTGAAATTTATCATCTAGATAATTCAAATAAAGAAGCACATATAAGATTTATTTTAGGTAATCCTACAAATATAAATAGACCATTAGTTTTGGCTCCTGAAACAAAAGTTATTTTAAGAGAGATAAAATTACTTTATCCAAAAAATGAACATGAAAATATGTCTGGGGTTCAATCAAATATGGGTGGAATAGCACGCGAGAATATAATAGATTTAGATATAGTTTCTGAATTATCTGCTACAATGGGTATTAAGAGATAAATCAGAGGAAAAATATTTAAATGATTATCTAATTATAGTAGTTTTCAATAAATGGTAGTTTGGCTACCTCGTTAGAAAGCGAGGTAGTTTTTTTGTTGAATTTAAATGAATTTGAAAATAAATTTGTATCTACTTCAATAGTCCACAAATTGTATATCCAAAAAGAGCGTCCATCTCTTGTAATGCTAAAAATATTTTTTTATAGTTGTTTTTTATACATTACAAATCATGACAAAAATAAAATTTTAAAATTTAAATTTTCAAGATTATTTTTAAAAAGTTTAAAAGTAGATCGAACTGATTTGTTGCGTCAAATTTCAAAAGCGGGTTTTGATGCTGCGTCCATTTTTTCAATTAGTCAAAAAACAGAAAACATAACTAAGAAAAAAATGCTTATTGAAAGTTTTCAATACAATGAAAAAACTAAAATGATTGAAATTGAATTCACAAAATACATAGATGATTATTTAAACCTTGGTCATTTTAAAAAGTTTAATTTATCTAATCTTGTCAAGTTTAAATCTTCGTTAAGTTTTTGATTTTTTCAAGAAATGGAAAACAGAAGCTATAGCGAAAAAATAGATACATGAATTTCTCTAAAAAATTTTGCAAATATTTTAGGAGTTAAAACTGATGCATATAAAAACTTAAGTGATTTTAAAAAATACGTCATCGATGTTGTTGTTGAAGATTATCAAAAAATAGCAAAAACAAAACTTTTGAAAATTGATGATTCATTTTACCAGATTGCGAAAAAGGCCAAACACCTTACATTCATTTTGTTTTTGATAATTATCTCATTCAAGATGAAACAAAACTTTTTGATTGGTAGTTTTATAGCAAATGTAGTGGATCACTCGCAAAAAAATGCTTTTTTTAAGGGGGTAGGGGGTTATATATCTCATTTTAGTTTAAGTTTTAAAGAATAAAACTAGAAATATTTAGAAGAAATAAAAAAGAAAAATAAAAAAAAGAAAAAGGAATTACTTATGAAAAACATTATTAATGATTTAAAAAAGTTAAATAATAATCCAACAGAAAAAATGAAAAAAGAATTTGAAAAAGAAGGTGATGATTTCACACGTTAAAAAATTTTTTTATCTTGTAATTTATTAGTAATACCCACTGTTTTTGTTTCATTATCTAGTTCGTGTTGAAAAGGTTTACTTAAAGAACCAAATAAAAGTTCTGAAGATATTGAAAACACTCCACCTTCTAGTCCACCATCTTCTGATATTACAGAATCAAAAACCCCTTCTGCTAAAGTTCAAAATCAATATTTAACTGAAGAAATGCCAATTCCTGATTTTTATGTATATGAAACATTAGAGAAAAATTGGGAATGGGCAAAAGAATTAGAAAATATTGTTAATAAAAATAATCCAACATTATCTAAAGAAGAAAGAATTTCTAAAATAGTTGAAATTTATAAAAAAGCATTAGATAAAATAGGATATGAAATTTCAGATAAAAAAACAAACACCATTTTTAAATATTTTGATAATTTTCCAAATTATAGCGAATTTTTAAAGATAAAAATAATGAAATAAATACAAAGCAAATAACTGAAGAGTTTTTTGCTAAAAATAATATTTTTTTTATTGAAAACTATTGGGTAAATAATAGTAATACTGTTACTAAAATTAATTCATAAAATAACTTTTGATCAACAAAATAACAAATTATTAGTTTATATTATTTCAAAAAAACATAGTTATAAAATTCCTGACACTAAAATTTTAAAAGATGAAAGTGTTAAAACCCAGTGATTACTTTCTTTTGATAAATTAAAAATAATAAATGAAAAAGATAATACAACTCATGAAACAATTCATATAAATAATAAAACTACTTTAGAAGTTCATATAATTGATTAAACAACAAAAAAAACTTGGCATTATTACCAAGTTTTTTTTGTTGTTTATAAAAATTAATTCTTATTTATTGAAATTAGTGTTTTGTTCATTTTGATTATTTGTATTTGTTTGACTTTTGGAATTTTTAATTAGCTCATCTAATGATAATTTTTTGTTTCTTCTAACTTCTTCAGCTTGTTTTTTAGGAGGTAATTTCATATGTTTTGCTATATATTCAATTTCTTCTGAAACAATTGTTTCATTTTCAAGCAATGATGTTTTGATTAATTCTAAAAGTTCTTTGTTATTTAAAAGAACATTTCTAGCTTGTGAATAAGCTTCAGAAATTATTTTTCTTACTTCAATGTCAATTTCATGCCCAACTTTAGAAGAGAAAGACATATTTTTAGCATAATCGCGTCCTAAAAATGGATTAGTTGTATCTGCTTCATATTGAATTGGTCCGAGAGCTGACATCCCAAATTCTGTTACCATTCTTCTAGCTATTTTAGTTGCTTTTTCAATGTCATTAGCTGCTCCTGTTGAAATTTCCTTAGGTCCATACATAATTTCTTCAGCAGCTCTTCCACCCATAAATGAAGCTATCATAGCTAACAATTCTGATTTAGTTGCATTATATTTTTCTTCTTCAGGAAGCATTAAGTTATAACCACCAGCATTTCCTCTTGGGATTATAGTAATTTTTTGTACCTTGTTTCCACCAGGGATTTTTATTCCTACAACAGCATGCCCTGCTTCATGGTATGCAACCATTGTTCTTTCTGCTTCTGTTATAGTTCTATGTTTTTTAGCTGGTCCACTCATCACTCTATCAATAGCTTCATCAATTTGACTAGAAGTAACAACATTTGTGTTTTCTCTTACTGATAAAATAGAAGCTTCGTTAATAACATTTTCTAATTGAGCGCCTGAAAAACCAGGTGTTCTTTTGGCTATATTTTTAAAGTTAATCTCTTTGCTTATTCTTTTACCTCTAGCATGAAGTTCAAGAATTTCTTCTCTTTCTTTAACATCAGGATATCCAACAGTAATTGTTCTATCAAATCTTCCTGGTCTTTGTAGTGCAGGATCTAAAACATCTGTTCTGTTTGTTGCAGCCATAACAAGAATTCCACTGTTGTTTGTCATACCATCCATTTCAACTAACAATTGGTTAAGTGTTTGTTCTCTCTCATCATTTCCACCACCAATACCTGAACCTCTTGATCTACCAACAGCATCAAGCTCATCTATAAATATAATAGCAGGCGCTTCTTTTCTTGCTTCTTTGAACAACTCTCTTACCCTTTTAGCCCCCATACCTACATATAATTCAACAAAATTAGACGCAGATATAAATAAGAATGGGACATTAGCTTCACCAGCTGTTGCTTTAGCTAATAAAGTTTTACCTGTTCCTGGAGGTCCGCCTAATAAAATACCTTTTGGAATTCTAGCACCAGCTGCTTGATATTTCTTAGGATTTTTTAAGTAGTCAACAAGCTCCATTACTTCTTCTTTAGCTTCTTTATTACCAGCTATATCACTAAATTTTTTGTCTGAAATAACTCTTGAAGCAAGGTTTTGTGATTGTGGTCCAAAAAGTCCACCTCCACTCCCTGTTTGACTTGAACTTTTGTAAATAAAGTAAAAGAATAAACCAAAAATTAAAAAAGGTAATATTCCAGGAATAAATCCTAAAATTCTTTGAGTTAACCCTATTTCTGTACGTCCTGAGTTATAAAAACCAAGTTGTTGGATATTTCTTAGTTTATTAATTTTTTCGCTTATTTCAGAAGGAAGTGGTGTTGTGCCCACATTCCATTTAACTGCTTTTGCTATATTTTCATAAACTTCTTTATTAGTTTGGTATTTACTAATTAAAGAAGGATCAAGTTTCACAACATAGTTGTTAGTTTTACCTTCTTCAACCGCCATTATATAAGCTTTTCATTTTTCAGGATTGATTTCAAATTTCATAAAAAAGTTGTTGTCTTTTTCATCTTTGGCAAATTTTTCAATCATTTGATCTAATTCATTAATTGTTATAATATTTTCTTTTCCTAAAAATCTATCATATATTATTGAACCAACTAATAAAGTTATAAAAATTAATAATATAATTTTTAAAATTTTTCATTTTTTAAAAAATTTCATTAATTAACACTCCTTTCATTTTATTAAAAATTAACTTTAAAATTATAAACTATATTTTTTTAAATATATGTTTATTTAAATAATTTTTAATAAAAATAAAAAAAATATTTTATTTTTTTAAATTTTAATGTATAATAGTTTCAATACCAATTAAAGCAAAGGGGAGCACCTGATACCATTCCGAACTCAGTAGTTAAGCCCTTTTACGCCGACGATACCTGAAATATGGGAAAATAGGGAGTTGGTAGTTTTTTTATTTTTTAATTTTTAAATACTAAAAAAGTGTTCCACTATTTAAAATTGAGTGTACACTTTTTTAGTATTTATTATTATATTGAAATAACTATTTTTTTAATAAATCAAAATTTATAACTTCATCAAAAAGTTGTTGTTCTTTAGGTTTTAAATGGTGTGAAATTAAAATTAATGTTACATTTGATTTAATTAAATTTTTTAAAATTTTTTTTGCGTTTTCTTCATCGATATTAGATAAAACCTCGTCTAACAACAAGAAATTTTTTTCAAAATAAAATAGTCTTGTAATGTTTAGTCTTTGTTTTTGTCCCACCGACAATTCAGTTGCATTTTTATTTTCTATATCCTTTTCATCAATACTACTTAAAAAAATTGAATTTTTAATTTTTTTATTATCAATATTATTTGTTGTTAAAGCAATGTTGTTTTCATAACTTCCTTCAAAAATATATGATTCATTTTTAAAAATAGTTATTTTTTTTCTTAAATTGTAATTATTAATATCATTAATATCATAACCATTTATTTTAATTTCACCTTCAAAATTTGTTATTTCACCTGTTAATAATTTAAATAAGCTACTTTTACCTGAACCTGATTTACCAATAATTGCATATTTTTTACCTTTTTCAAAATTTATATTTAAATTTTGAAAAATATTTTTGTTTTTTATTGTTAAACTTACATTTTTAAGTGAAATATTTTGAATTTCATTTATTTTTATTTTATTTGCATCAGTCAATAATTGTAAATTAAATGATTTTGTAATTTTTCTAGATGATATTATGTCTTTGATGTTTCTAAAAATATTTAGTATGTAATCCTTGAATTTTTCTAATGAATATTTAAATAAAAAAATTATTCCTATTGAGACATCAAAAATGTTTTCGATATAAAAATATATCAAAAGTAAAAGTACTAAGTTTTCAATAATTAAAATAACACTTGATTTAATAAAATCATTAAAAAAGGATCAATTATTTTTTTGTTTTCACATTTTGAAAGTTTCATTTGTTATATTATCAAAATGGTTATATAACAAATGAGTTTTATTTGCAAAATACAATTTTGTATAATTTTCAAAATAATTCTCGCTTTCTGATAACAAAGCATTAAAGTTATTAACATATTTTTCTTGATAAAAATTATTTTTTCTTTGGAGTAAAACACTAGGTAAAATTATAAATAAGATAAATGCGACAAATATAATTAATACATAATAATTGCTGAAGCTTCAAAAAGCTACAATAATACTTATAACAATAAAATTTGAAATTAATTCTAATCAAGAAATATAGTTTAAACCATAATATTGCATTCCCTCATTTAAAGACTTTTGAATAAATAAATTACTATTATATTTTTTGATTTCAGAATTTTTAGCTTTTAAAAATTGCATGCCAATTTCTTTTACAATTACTTTATATATAAAAAAAGTTTGTAAACCATATATTTTATAATAAAAATAATTAATAATTAAATTGAGAACATAAAAAGAAAATATTAAGGATGCAATAACCACAATTTCAATTCAAGGGTTTAAATTAAAAATATTTTTTTGTGATACTGTATAATCTATTAAAAAACTTTCTGCATATATAATTAATATTGGTAAAAATATTCAAAATAATGTAACAAACAAAAACAAAATAACTTTAAATTTACTATTTTTTCAAATTAACTTCATTTAAAGCCTCCAAATTAATTATTTCATCATAGTTTTCAAAACCATTAATATGATGCGTTATATTTATTAAAAGCAAATTTTCTATTTTGTTAATTTCGTTTCAAATATTTCTTAAATTTTTATTATCTATTTGTGAAAATGCTTCATCTAAAATTAAAACATTGGTTTTTTTGAGAAAAAAACTTGCTAAATTTATTTTTTGTTTTTCACCAGAAGATAAATTATTAACATTATTTTTTAAGTCATTTTCAGAGATTGAAAAACTGGCTTTTTTTAGTGCATTTAATACATCATTGTGTTCATTTTTTTCTCATAATGTTATATTATTATAAAGATTTGTATCAAATAATGTAGCATTAGAATCAATATAATGAAAAGAGTTATTTAATTTGCAACTTTCAATTTTTTCTATATTTATTCCATTAATATAAATACTTGAATTTTGTGTTGGCAGTTGCTTTGTAATTAAATGAATAAGAGTTGATTTTCCTATTCCAGAAGAACCTATAATAGCATATTTTTTACCCTTTTCAAAAATCAAGGAAATATTTTTTAAAATTTCTTTTTCTCCAATCTTATAATTTAAATTTTCAATTTTTATTTCTTTTATATTTAAATATGAATTATCACATTTTTTAATTGATTCAAAAGAAGATATTTTTTTAAAAAATTTTTTATGTGTTTTGAATCTTTGTAATGAAAACAAAAAAACTCTTAATGCTTGTATTATTGTTAATAATAATGAAGGAATTATGAATAAAATACCAATTTTTTCAATTTTGTTTAGAACAAAAAATATTGTAAGTAAAAAAATTAAAAAGTTAAAAAAAATTGTTATAAATGAATTTATTATTTCTAATAAAATAACTTTTGTTTTAACTTTTTTAAAATTTTTTTCTATTTTATTGACATTATTTTCGTTGCTTTTAAAAAATAAATTTTCTAAACCTATTTGTCAATATAATAAAAAATTATCAAAATTTTTTATTCATAAATTATTTGTCAGTTCGTGTTTATCAAAAAATACAGTATCTAATTTTACTGTTTTTTGAGTTAAAAATAATGAAATAAAAAAATTTATAATTATGAAAACTAGACTAATTAAAGCTATTTTTCAACTTAAAATAAAAACAATGATCAAACTAAGTGCTGATATAAAAATATTTTCTAATGATTGCATCCCTAAACTAAAAACTTGTTGTATTATTTCTTCTCTTCTATCTGAAATTCAATACAAATATTTTCCTTTGTCTTGATTTACAATATTAGGTTTTTGGTTACTAATAAAATTTAATGATTTTTTAACTATTGTTTTGTTGATGTTAAAAAGTAATTTATTTTTCAAAACAAAACCAAATAATGAAAATATTATAGAGATTATTAATAAACAAGGGATTAAAAAAACATAAATTTTAAATTTATTTAAATCATTTAAATTATTTATTAAATCTGATATCGAAAATAATAAAATTGTTAAACTCAAATAACTAATTAAATTTAAAAACAAAATGCTTAAAACTATTTTTCAATTTTTTTTAAAATATTTTAACATTAAATTCTCTTTCTAAAAAATTATATAACTAATAAAAAAACAAATAACCTTCATAAAAATTTTTTTTAGCACAACCCTAATATGATCTAGAGGTGATTTGGTTTTATTAAATATTAAAAAAACAAAAAATCTAGATTCCATTTCCTTAATATTTAACATATTTTTTAGTTTTTCAATAAATTAATAATCCATAAATAATTCCAGAAATACCATGATTAAATGATTTTTTAGTGTTTACTTTAATTAAAGAATTATATAAATTATCAACATATATATTATATCTATGATCATTTGTTATTGAAAAATATTTTAAAAAAATTATCAATAGACCAGCACTTCTATTTTTTAAATAAGGAGAGAATTTATTTTTCCATCTATATCTAGTGAAACTGCCTTAAGATTATATAAACTATTCAAAATATTTTTCTTTTTTTAAATTACAATTTTAATTGTACGATTTAAAATATTAAAAAAATTAAAATTCAATATTTTTTTATGTATAAAACTAAATTTTATTTGTTTTTATTAATTATTTTGTTTTCTGCTTTGGTCATAAAATTATAAATAATATTTGTAATTATATTTTTACTTAAACATAAAGCATTTTTTATTACAAATACTAAGCTACTACTTTTATTTTTTAATTATTAAAGATTCTTCGTTCATTTCATCTGGTTTTTGAATATTCATGTAGTCTAAAATAGTAGGTGCAATGTTAGATAATTTTCCATTTTTTAACTTTAGTGATTTATCTGTTGTTATTAACATAACAGGATATGATGTATGTTTAGTTGCTGGGTTATTATTTTCATCTTCTGTAACTTCAGCATTTCCATGATCAGCCGTGATAAATTGCACAGCATTATTTTCTTCAACCCACTTTTTAATACGCCCAAGTTGTTCATCTAAAATTTCAACAGCTTTAATTGTTGAATTTAAATTCCCAGTATGCCCAACCATATCTGGATTTGCAAAATTCATAATTACTAAATCAAAATTTTTAGCTTTTGCTAAAAGCTCATCTGTTATTTCTTTTGCTGACATTTGTGGAGCATCTGCGTAGGATTCAACTTTTAATGAATTTACCATAATTCTTTCACTATTTTTAAAAACTATATCATTTCCACCATCCATGAAAAATGTAACATGAGCATATTTTTGTGTTTCAGCTAATCTTAATTGTTTTAAACCAGTTTGTTCAATTACTTTCCCAATAGGAGTTTTAACTTCCATTTCTTCAAAAGCTACTTCAGTTTCTAGTCCTTCATATTTCATCATTGAAACAAAAACGTTTGTTTTAATGATTTCACTTGGTTTATAATCATATAAATCACTATTTAGTATCATGTGGCTAAGTTGTCTTGCTCTATCAGGTCTAAAGTTAAAAAAGATAACTGAATCATTGTTTTTAAGAAAATCATTTTTAGAAATTTTTTTGTTTTGAGCGGGAACAAAAAATTCATCATAAATTTTTTGATCATATTGCTCTTTTATATATGTGCTTGCATTTTCAAAATAACTTTGTGATTTTCCTAAAATTGTTTGATAAGCAATTTCATTACGATCAAACATTTTATCACGATCCATTGCATAAAATCGTCCAGCAATAGTTGCAATTTGGTAATTTTCATATTTATTTAAAATATTTTCTAGTTTTTCTATTGAAGTCAAAATAGATTGTGGTGCAACATCTCTCCCGTCACCAAAAACATGAACGTTTAATTTTTTTACCCCAAAGTTATGCGCTGCTTCAATCAAAGCAAATAAGTGTTTTTCTAATGAATGTACACCACCTGGTGATAAAAGACCCATTATTTGTAGTGTGCTATTTGTTTTAATTGAGTTTTTAAAAGCTTTAATAAATTTTGAATTTTTTTCAAAAGTTTTTTCTTTTAAAGCTTTGTTAATTAAAGAAAGACCAGTGTAAACAACAAAGCCAGCACCAATATTTAAATGTCCAACTTCACTATTTCCCATTTGTCCTTCTGGCAATCCTACAAATTCACCAGATGCTTGAATAATTGAGTGAGGATAATTTTTGAAATATTCATCAAATGTAGGTGTTTTTGCTTGGGCAAAAGCATTACCTTGTTTTTCATTTCTTAGACCTAAGCCATCAATTACAGTTAAAATCACAGGTTTTTTCATAATCCATCCTTTTTTTAAATTAAAATTAATTATATTAATTTTTTTAAAAAACCATAGCAAAATCTATGGTTTTTTAATTTTAGCTCATTTTCTTGGATAACCTTTAGGTGTCTCAGAATTTTTTTCAAATCAAAAAATATAATTTGTTTCATTTGAAGATGAAATATATTTAGTTGAATTATAATTTTTGATTTTAAAAATTTTTAATTCAGCTTCAGCTCTTTTTATTTCATCAAAAATTGCTGGTCCTTTTAAAAAAAAGAATTTACCACCTTTTTTACCTAAAAAATGAGAAATTTCTATTAAAATTTTTAATTCAGATACAGCTCTAGCTGTTATATAGTCAAAGCGTTTTTCCTCTTTAGAATCTTCTGCTCTAATTTTTTTAATATTAACTTTTAAATTCAATTCATTTGCAACCATTTTTAAAAAATTGACTCTTTTTTGAATAGGTTCATAAATTGTTAATTCAAAATTATTATTTGCTATGAAAAAAGGAATGGAGGGGAAACCCACACCCGATCCTATATCTAACATTTTTTTATTTTTTAAATTTTCATTTTGAAAAATATTTGACAAAAGAAACAAAGATTCATAGATGCCTTTTTCTCAAAGCCTATCTCCACTAAAACCAGTTAAATTTATTTTTTGATTTTCTTGTTCTATTAATTCTACATATTTTTCTAGTTTACTAAAAATGTTGTCATCAACCATTTCTTTGGTAATTTGCTTATATGATTTCATTTTTAATTATTTTATATAAACTTGTTATTGAAGTATTTCTTATAATCGCATTAATTGTTTGAGATACAAAACTTGATAATGAAACAATTTCAAGTTTTGAAAATTTTTTGATGTCTAAATTTTGATGTTTAATTGAATCGGTGATAATAACCTTATCAACTTCTTTGGCTTCTTGGAACATTTCAAAGCCTCTTGAAAAAACACCATGTGTTGCAGCAATAATAACTTTTTTAGCCCCATGTTCTTTAACTGCTTTAGCAGCTTTGATAATTGTGCCGCCTGTGTCTATAATATCATCAATAATTACAACATTTTTACCTTTTACATCACCAATAATACCTAAAATTTCTGTTTTATTAGTGCCAATTCTTCTTTTATCAATAATAGCGATTTTTACTGTATCAGCAATTAATTCAGATAAAATCCTTGCTCTAACAGCTCCGCCATGGTCAGGTGAAACAACTGTAAATCTTTCACTTTCTTGTTTGATTTTTTTAGCTAAAACATATTGACCTTTTAAATCATCAACTGGTATGTTAAAAAATCCTTGAATTGATGGATTGTGTAAATCAACTGCAATAATTCTTGTAGCTCCTGCTCTTTCTAATAAATCAGCAATTAATTTAGCTGTTATAGGTTTTCTACCATGGTCTTTACGATCTTGTCTAGCATAGCCATAATAAAGCAAGACCACTGTAATACTTTTGACATTAGCTCTTTTTAATGAGTCTATAAAAATAAGTAATTCCATAATATTTTCATTTGCAGGCATATGTGTACTTGCAATAATAAAAGCATTTGAATTTCTAACTGTTTCTTCTGATCAAAGTACTACTTCGCCATCAGCAAAAACTTCTCTATTAACTTTTAAAAGTGGGAGTTGCGTTTCTTCTGCAATTTTTTCTGCCATTTCAATTGCATTCTTCATTCCAAATAATACATTTTTATAATTCATTTTATAATCCTTTTGAACTTAATTTAAAAACAAATTATAAAACAGATATATTAAAATAGTAATTAAATATAAATTATTTTTATTTTTTCATTATAATATTTGATAAAAATATTATTTTTGTTTTAAAATAAAGAAAAATAAAGAGGAAAAATGTCTTACTTAAAATTAATAAAAATATCAAAAGAATTTACAAATAAATTAATTAATTGTAATTTTAATTATAAAAAATTTCAACTTTTTGACAAAAATATTTCATTTAAAAATTCAGCAGAGTTAATTCAATTTGTTATATCAACTAATAAAAAAAACAATAAAGACAATTCTTTTTACATTTTTTTAGATAATGATAATTTTTATGAACAAGCAATAGCATTAATACATGTGAAAAACAATGAAAAATTTGAGTTTATTGTTAATTGAAATTATGATTATCAAAATGTTAATTTTCAAAAAAATTTATTAAATTTTATATTTAAACTAGCGAAAGAAAAATTTAACAAAAAAGAAATAATTTGAATTGAAAAAGGCAAACATATTTTTAGTGAAATAAAAAATTATTTTTATTTTCAAAAATATGAAAATAAAATTTTGATTCAAAGTAAAAAGAATAAAAAGAATTTAAATGATATTCATTTTCATCCTTTTAAAGAATACTATAAAAACCCTACATATGAAATTGAAAAAAGCTATGAAAAAGGTTTAGAAAAAATATTTTTTGTTTCATGTTCATGAAAAGAAATTGATGAAATTGAAAGTGAAATTCAAAAACATAATAATTTATTTCCTGTTTTTGGTATTCATCCTAGTAATGTAAAAAAAGAAGATAATTTCTATTTATTAGAAAAAAAAATACATTCAAAAGTTGTTGCCATTGGGGAAATAGGATTAGACTATCATCACCCTAAAAATCCTGAAAAAAGTATTCAAAAATGAGCTTTTGAACAACAACTTGATGTTGGACTAAAGTTTAATTTACCTATAATTCTTCATGTTAGAGAAGCTTTTGAGGATGTTTATAAAATAATTACAAAAAACAAATATAAAAATTTAAAATTTATTTTTCACACCTATAGTGGTAATTTAGAGTGAACTAAAAAATTATTAAATCATAAAAATTTTTATTTTTCATTCTCAGGTGTAATAACATATAAAAAAAATGTTGAAACAAGAAAACTAATTAGATTAATCCCTAATGATAAAATTTTTAGTGAAACAGATGCTCCATATTTAACACCAGAAGAACATAGAAGCAAAATCAATCATGCATATTATGTAAATTATGTTGTAGAAACTATAGCTTTAGCTAAAAATATTGAATATAATAAAATGTTACAAATAATTAGCGAAAATATTAAAAAGGTTTTTGGTGTTTAATGATTGATAAAACTATTAAAACGAAAAAACATTTAGGTCAAAATTTTTTAACTAATAAAAAAATAGTTAAAAAAATAATTGAAGTATCTAATGTCAACAACAAAGAAATAATTGAAATAGGTCCTGGTCAAGGAGCTTTAACTTTTGAATTAGTAAAATATGCTAAAAAAGTATATGCATATGAAGTTGATGAAAAAATGATTGAAATTTTACAAAGTAATATAAATAATGAAAATTTGATTTTAGAACATCAAGATTTTTTAAAAGTTACTTTTGATTGAGAAGGTAAAAGGGATGTTGTTGCTAATTTGCCTTATTATATTACAAGCAATATACTTTTTAAAATTTTTGAAAATATTGAATATTTTTCCAAACTTACAATAATGGTTCAAAATGAAGTTGCAGATAGAATTATTGCCAAACCCAAAACTTCAGAATATAGTAAATTATCAGTTAGTTGTCAATTTTTAGCTAATGTTAAAAAGGAATTTATTGTTAAAGCGAATAATTTTTTTCCTGTACCAAAAGTGGATTCAGCTATAATAACATTAGAATTTAAAAAAGATTTGAATAAGAAAAATACACAAGATTTTTTGCTTTTTATCAAAAAATGTTTTTTAATGAAAAGAAAAACACTTTTTAATAATTTAAAAACATTTTTACAAACTGATAGCATTTTGAAAATGTTTGAAGAATTAAATATTAAAAATAATGTAAGAGCACAAGAATTATCAGTAGACAAATATTTAGAAATTTTTAATTATTTAAATCATCTTTAGTATAATTTATTTAATAAATAAAAAGTTGGAAATTGATGAAATTACGAAAAAAATTCAAAAATTAAATATAATTTTTACAATTTTTATAATCATTCTTTTGTTTTTGGCAATATTAGAATTTTTTATACCTAAAAAACTTAACCAAAATATTGATCCAGAAAAAGCAATAGAACAATTTTGATTATGAATAAAACAATTAGTTTTTTTATTAATATTTTTTATATTTAATATTATTGCGTTTATTTTTGCAGTAAAATTAGCCATTAATAGTAGAAAATATGATTTAATATTTTTTATCTTGTGAATAATTTCATCAATTTCACTTGGTTTAAGTTTTACTTTAACATGAATAGGTTTGCCTTTTATCACTTTTGTAATTATTCCACTAATTACTTGTGTAATTACTTTTATCAAAAAAAACTAAAGTTATTCCTAATTAAGTTTTTTAATTAAAAAATAACTTTAGTTTTTTAATTTAATATTTTATTTACTTTTTCTTTCTGAAAAAGAGAAACAAATGGAAATATCATTCATAATAGAACAGTTTTCTTATTTATTCCAAAAAATTTTATAAGTTTTATTAAATTTATAAATCAAACAATAATAAACAAAAGAAAATAAGAAAGACTTGTATATAAAAATATTTCGTACCCTAACAATTTAAATAAATTAGTGCCAATAGTATCTAATTCAAATGTGAAAAGTATATACAATCTTGCTATAAAAGAGATTACAACTATGTAAAAAACAATATTTAAAATAGCAGTTGTTTTCAAAAATTTTTTATTTTTAGTAACCATATAATCGACTACTTTCTTTTTTTTATGTGCAAAAAAATTGTAAAAATATTTATCCTATATATAATAATTATATTATTTAAAAAAATTTTTTGTAAAAAAAATTAAAAAAATAAAAAACAAGTAAATTACTAACATTTTTAAACTATTTTTAGTGTAAAAAAATAAAAAAAACTACTTGTTTACTTTTATATTATTTACCTAAACAAAATTTAAGTTATATTAATTTTTATACTTTTAAAAGATATTATAATAATTTATACATAAGCTTTAAAAAAACTTTAAGATTTTATAAAAATGTTGTTGTATTTTAAAAAAAATTATATAATAAATCCATAATGGCAATAAAAAGAAAAAAAATTTTATTACTTTTATCACTTTTTTCAACAATCGGAATAACAACTGGAATTACTATTGCTGTATTAAATAATAAAAAAAATAAAACTAATAAAAAAGAAATAAAATTTCTAGATTTTATTATAAGCAACAATCAAAAAATTGGAATAAATTTTGAACTTGATGATTTAGATAAAAATAAAATCTTAAAATTAAATTTAATTGATGAAAATGAACCAAATAAAAATCTTTCACTTTCTTCTCAAATAAAAAACTCGAAAATTTATTTTGACTTTAATGAATTAGAATTAAATAAAAAATATATAATTAAAAGTATTTCAGATGATTTTTTAACTTATGAAATTATTAATTTAAATGATCAAGATAAAATTATAAATAATAAATATCATAAAACAGAAGTAAAATTTGTTAATTTTGATATTTCACCATTAAACAATAATTTAAAAATTGGTATAAATTTTGAACTTGATGATTTAGATAAAAATAAAATCTTAAAATTAAATTTAATTGATGAAAATGAACCAAATAAAAATCTTTCACTTTCATCTCGAATAAAAAACTCGAAAATTTATTTTGACTTTAATGAATTAGAATTAAATAAAAAATATATAATTAAAAGTATTTCAGATGATTTTTTAACTTATGAAATTATTAATTTAAATGATCAAGATAAAATTATAAATAATAAATACCATAAAACAGAAGTAAAATTTGTTAATTTTGATATTTCACCATTAAACAATAATTTAAAAATTGGTATAAATTTTGAAACTAATTTATTAAAACAAGATGAAATTTGAAAATTAAATTTAATTGAAGAAAACAAACCAGACAATACAATTTCAATTTTAGGTGAAGTGCAGGATAAAAATATTTATTTTAGTTTTAAACAATTAGAAACAAATAAAAAATATAAAATACATAACATCTCAAATATTAAATCTAATTTTGAAATTACTGATTTAAATGATAAAAATTTTGAAATTTTTAATTCTAATGATGAAATTGAAATTTCAAAAATTAAATGAAAACATGTTTCTAATAATTATGCTATTATAGATGTTTTTTATGACAAAGAAAAAACAAAGCTTTTATCTGAAAATTCTAATGTTTTTAAAATTCAAATTATTAACAAAAATGATTTAAGTGAAATAAAAGAATATGAAAGCAAAGATTTTAACAAAGATACTTATTCAGCAACTTTTGTTTTAAATAAACTTACTGAAAATTCAGATTATAAAATTATTAAATATTCTGTTAACAAAACCCAAACTAAAGATTTTATAAGTAAAACAGAAGAAGATGACGAAATAAATTTAACTAAAAATTTTAAAGATTTTTTCTTAAATTATCATATTGAAAAAGTTTATGGCATTGATGTAAAAACTGGAAAAGAAGCAAAAAATTTATCTATTTTAAAAATATCATTAGAATCTGAAAAAGAAAAATTAGTTCAACATGGTATAAATTCATTGGAAAGTGATGAAAATGCTGGCGAGGATGCACCTAAACTTTTTTTAACATTAAAAGATTTAAAACAAAACAAATATTACATAGTTGATTTATTTTTGGAAAAAGAAAATGAAAATAATCATAAATATATAACAGAAACTTTTAGGATAGGCGGTCTTGATGATGAAGGTAGACCAGATTCTTCTTTAACTCAAGATTATTCCCCTTTTGAAATAAACATTGATGAAATTAAAAATAATAAAATTTATTTTGATAATAATAAAATTAATATAACATTTGATGGTATAACCAATTATGGTTCTAAATTAGAGATAGTTGATTTAAAAATTATTTATGATTCATCAAAAATTACAAAATATCAAGACAATGAAAAATCAAAAGATGCTATAGAAAATTTTTATAAAAATAATGTTATTCAATTAATACCAATAGGTAATAAAACAAATTATATTGATTTTTCAAGTGATAATTCATCATATTATGAATTAGAAACAAAATATGAAAATGAAAAATTGAAATTTATTGTCAAACCTAAATTATTAAAAAATAAAGAAGAACAAAATATTGATTCATTATTATTAGAAATAAATACAAATTTTGGACCTAATTATAAATTAGAAGCTGAAAAAGATACTAATAATCCTGAGCAATGAATTGTTACTATTGACAAACCATTAAGTGGAAAAAAATATTTTTTAAATTCTGTTATAGCAAACAAAGATCAAGAAATATTCAAAAAAACTTTAGAAATTCAAACTGACTTTATTATTCCTAGCTTGGATATAGATATTAAAACAATAAATTTTGATAATGAAAAAAACACTGTAGATATTACTTTTGTAAATTCTGATGATGTTTTAGATAAATACAAATTTAGTAAAAATATATTACAATTTGAAAGTGATGATGACCCTAATATCAAATTTGAATCTATTTTAGTTTTCGATTTGAATTTGCAGAAATGAATATCAAATATCAAATCATCATTTTTGAATAAAAAATATAAATTGAAAAAAGTTATTTTTGGAAATAGTGATTTAGAAATATCAACAAACAAAATAATCGATCTAAGTTTAAAATTGAATTTTGTTGAAACAAACACTTTAAATGAATACATCAATAAAATTCAGTCATTATTTTTAAGTAAAAGATGATGAGCCTCAGGAATTAAGAAAAAATTTGAAAGTATTAATTCTAAGGAAAATAATATTTTAAATATCATTGACTTAACTAATATTCAAAAATTAATTCCAGAAATAAAAAATTCAAATATTTCAGTATATTTTAGTGATTTTTCAAATGAAGATGAACTTAAAGGTACATTAAAAGCTAAAGTCAAATTTATTTCAGGAAATAATGTTTCTAATGAAAAAACAGTTGAAATTTTAAATTTATACAGTTCTAAATTTTTATCTGAAATAAGACAAAATGAATTAAAAGCACAAAAAGATTTTGAAGAAATTATTAAACCTAGTTCAGAAGGCATGAAAAAATCATCTACTGAGTTTGATAACGAATTTAGAGATATTCATATAAGTCATTGAGATCCTTCACGTGGTTTTGGGTTTTATAGAACCTGAATTGATATGAATGAAAAAGATAATTTAGAAAAACTCAAAAAATTCTTTGACATTGATGAAAGTTTACTGGATTATGATAAATCAAAAGTTAAACTATTTTTTATAAAAATAAGAGATGATAGGGATATTTATTCTCCGCCTTCAACAAGTTATAATGCAATGTTTGGAATTATTAATTACGAATTATCTTTTTGAACAACCCCTGAAGATTTTCCAAAAGAAAAAACTGAAGATCCAGAATCTAAGTATTCTCTAACTCCTGCAATGGAAGCATACAACTTTAATAATCCACAATACAACATTGTTGCTTATTTAAAAGAAAAATATGAAAAGTTTTCAGAAAATGATAATACTTTATTCAATACAAAATATGGTCTTACAGAAAATATTGAAAAAATTACACAGGAGCTCAAAAGAAAAAATAAAATTGATCAATGAACATACCTGCTTGAAAATAGCAAATTAAAACAAGATTTAGAAGATACAGTTAAACATCTAAGATATTCAATTAGTAAATACCCAATTACACGGGGAACTATTATTTATGAATTAGCAAATTTTGAAATTGTTGAATATAATAACCAAAAATTTTTAGATGTTTATTTAATTCTAAAAAGCAAAACAATAGATGAAAAAATTAATTTACTATTTAATAGTGCTATTAAATTACGTTTCAGCGATGTAAAATAAAAAAAATAAAAGTGTAATACAATAAATTTACACTTTTATTTTTTGAACTAAAAATTATTTTTCACTTAAAATTTTACTTACTTTTTCTTTTTGAAAAAGAGAAACAAAAGGAAAAATCATTCATAATAAAATGCCTTTTTTATTATATTGATTATATTTTTTTGATAATTTTATTATATTTGTTACTCAAAAAAATAAAAACACTAAAAAATAAATGAAAAAAGCTGCTCATACCATTAATAATACAACCAAACCAATCCCAGTTGTTTTATTTAACCAAAATACTAGTATACTTAAATAAAAAATAAAAATTACAAATAAAATAATATTTAATATTCCAGTTATTTTTAAATAAGTACTTCTTTTAATAATCATTAGTTATACCTAGCTTCCATCTTCAAAGTATAAAACCTAATTTAAAAGCATATGCTAATGTACCATATCTTTCCATATAGATCATCACTTTTTTTATTTTTTATTATATATGTGATTTGTAAAATATTTATCTCATATATCAAAATTATATTACTTTACAAACTTTTTTTATAATATAAAACCAAAAAATAAAAAAAAATAAAAAAACAAGTAAATTATTAAGTTTTTTTATTTTAAAATGTCTAAAAAATAAAAAAAATACAAGCTGTTGCTTGTATATTATTTACCTAAACAAAATTTTTTAAACATAGTGTTTAGCATTAATTCATTATCTGCTTTTCCTGTGATATTAACAAGATTTTCTCAAGCTTGTCTTATATCGATAATAACAACTTCAGGACCATAATTTTCTTTTAAAGACATAAGTGCACTTTCGATATTTAAATATGCAGCTTTTATTAAAGATAATTGCCTTGAATTAATAACTAATTTTTCATTATTTAAATCAACATTTTTTACTAATTTATTAAGTGCTTTTTCTAGTTGTTCAATATCATTGTTTTTCACTGAAATTTGTATTTTTTCTTGTGAATTCTTTGTGTTTTCTTTTAATAAATCAATTTTGTTAAAAATTTTTAAATAAAATTTATTTAAAGCTTTTTCTTTAATTAACTCATCAAATTTATCTTCTTTTTTTGATGCATCAACAATATGAAGAATTATTTCTGCATTTTCAATTTGTTTTAATGCTTTATCTATCCCTATTTTTTCAATTGCATTTTTCGAATCACGAATTCCAGCGGTATCTTTAATAGTATACAAAATATTATTTAAAACAAACTGGCCTTCTACAATATCTCTTGTTGTGCCTTGAATCGATGAAACAATCGCTTTTTCTTCATTTAACAAATTATTTAATAATGATGATTTACCAACATTAGGTCTACCAACAATTGCAACACTTATACCTTGATAAATTAATCTTGATCTTTCTGAAATCTCGATTGTTTCTGATAATTCTTTCAAAATAAAAGACAATTTAGGAATCAAAATATCACTAGTTAAAATTTCAACATCGTCATATTCAGGATAATCAATGTTAACTTCTATTGTTCCGATTAAAAACACTAATTTTTCAATTAAAGAATTAATAAATTTGCTGGTTTGACCATCAAATTTTGCAACAGACATTTCAACCTGTTTTTTTGTTTTGGCATGAATTAAATCATTGATTGCCTCAGCTTTAACTAAATCAATTTTTCCATTTAGAAATGCTCTTTTACTAAACTCACCAGGTTCAGCTAATCTTGCACCATTAGCAAGCAAAAGTTCTAAAATAATATTAGTTACCACTATACCGCCATGTGCATTAATTTCTACAGTATCTTCACCTACAAAGTTTTTAGTTCCTTTAAATCACATTACTAAAACTTCATCAATAATTTTTTCTTTATCTTTGATATAACCATAAGTTATTTGATGGTTTTCACCAATTTTGCCATCAAAAATTTTTTTTACAATTTCAAATGCTTCCGGACCTGAAATTCTAATTATTGAAATAGCTTGATTAACATTATTTCCTGATGAAATAGCAGCTATTGTATCAAACATTAAAATTAATACCCCATTTTTTCTTCATATTCATCTAATGTACCACGGAATATAAATGAAGAATCATTTTTTATTTCTAAAATCACATTAGATACTTTTTTTACAAAAGCTCTATTATAAGTTGTAAAAATCAAAGCTGATTTATATTGTTCCAACCCTTCTATTACAGAATCTATTGATTCTGTGTCTAAATGATCTAATGGCTGATCAAAAAGTAAAAAGTTTGCTTCTTTAAGCATCATTCTAGAAAACATTAAACGTGCTTTTTCGCCACCTGAAGTAACTTGAACATTTTTAAAAACAGAATCACCACTAAAAAGCATTCTTCCTAAAAAACTTCTAATTTTATGATCTGAATTATCTTTATTTTCATCAAGTGAATTATCTAATGGTCATTTACTTAATCATTCTATTAAATTTTCTTCTTTATTAAAATATTCAGAATTATCTGAAGGAAAATATTCATATTTAATTGTAGATCCTCAATTAACAACGCCAGTTGTAGGGGTTTCTTTACCAATTAAAATTTCTAGAAGTTTTGTTTTAGCTATGTCATCTTCACCTAAAACTACCATTTTTTCTCCAGGCAAAACATCAAAAGTTAAATTCTGAAATAAAAATTCTCCTGTTGCAGGATTTTTATATGATAAATTTTCTACACTTAAAATTTGTTTACCAGGTTGTCTAAAGATATCAAATCTAATAAAAGGATATTTTCTTGATGAAGGTTTTATTTCATCTAATTGAATTTTTTCTAGTGATTTTTTTCTTGATGTTGCTTGTGATGATTTAGAAGCATTAGCAGAAAATTTAGCTATAAAAGCTTGTAATTTTTCAATTTGTTCTTCTTTTTTAGCATTAGCATTTTTTTGCATTTCTCTTAATAAAGTGGATGATTCTTTTCAGAAAGTGTAATTTCCTGTAAACATTTTAGCTTCATTAAAATCAATATCAACAATGTGTGTACAAATTTGATCTAAAAAATCACTATCATGAGAAACAACAATAACAATATTTTGATAATCAATTAAAAAGTTTTCAAGTCATTTAATTGCTTTAAGATCAAGGTGGTTTGTTGGTTCATCCATGATTAAAATGTCAGGATTACCAAATAATGCTTTGGCAAGTAAAACCTTTACTTTTTGTGAAGCTTTTAGTTCACTCATTTTTGAGTTTCATTTATCTTTTGGAATATCAAGTGCTGATAATAAGATTTGAGCATCGTTTTCAGCGCTTCAGCCACCAAGTAAACCATATTGTTCTTCTAATTCCCCAGCTTTTGTATAGTCTTCTTCTGTTGAATCTGGATTTTCATAAATTGCATTTTTTTCTTTTTGAATATTGTATAAAATTTCATTTCCCATAATAACAGTATCAGTTACAGTGTAATCATTATACATGTTATGATCTTGTGATAATACAGAAATTCTTTGGTTTTTATCTTTAACAACTTCGCCTGAAGTTGCTTCTACTTGGTTTGCTAAAATTTTCAAAAAAGTAGATTTTCCTGCTCCATTCGCTCCTATAATACCATAAGTATTACCTTCAACAAATTTTAAATTAACATTTGAAAAAAGTTTTTTATCTGAAAAAACTTTTGATAAGTTTCTTATTTCTAACATCTAAACCTCACTATAATAAAATTTATTTTAAATTTTACTATATTTTGTAGCTTTTTAATAAATTTAAATTTTTTTAACAAGCAAAATTAAAATATTTTTATTATTTTTTTATTATTAAAATATAATTTTTATTATGAAAAAAGATTTTTGAAAAGTGTTCTTTTTTATTATTAAATGCACTTTTGTAGGTTTTGGTGGTGGTAATGCCATTATGCCTGTAATTAAAGAATTCGCTGTTAATAAATATAAGTGAATTAGTGATGAAGAATTTAATGATGGAATTGTAGCATGTAATTTAATTCCAGGACCAGCTGTTATTGAGATGTTATCTTATATTGCGATAAAAAAATTAGGTAAATTTAAAGGTTCTTTGGTAGTTTTAATTGCTGTTATACCACATGTTACATTAGCTTTGATTTTATATTATTTAGCTTCTTATTTACCGCTAAAATATTTATATGTAATAAATGTAGGGGTTATTTCTGCACTAATAGGGATAATAGCAGCTTTTGCTTACCGTTTTTTAAAAAGTAGCATGAGTCAATTAAATCTTATTGTTTGAGTATTATTATTTTTATTTACTTTGCTTTTTTGCCTTTTTATACCAGCGCCCTTTAATATTCCTGCTATTCCATTGATTTGTATTATTTTTTCTATTTTTATATTAGAAATTATAAAAACGAAAAAAAGCAAAGGGAAAAAATAATGATTTTACTTTTAGGCGCGATATTTAGTTCATTAATAGCAATGGTAATAATTAGTTTGATTGTTTTTGGTGGTGGTCAAGTTTTCATGCCAATTTTTCAATCATTTTGACTATTTATAGGAAAAACTTTTAACTTAAATATAACACAAAAAGAAATTGATTTAGTTTTTACAATTTCAAATTTTACACCTGGAGTTGTATCAACGAAATTTTCAGCTTTTACAGGTTTATTAATTTCAGATAATTCTTGATGAGGAATACTTGTTTCTTTAATTTGTTATATTTTATTTTGTTTACCAGCTATTTTTATGATGATATTATCAACAAAATTATTAAAAAAAAGCAAACAAAATAAATATTTACTTAATTTAACGAAATATATTAATCCAGCACTTAGTGCCATTATGTTAGCATTAAGTATCCAACTTTTAATTTCCACTATGTTTCCAAATGTAATTTTTAACCGAAGTATCAATAATTACTTTAGTTGAAATAATGTAAAAAATAATAAAAAATTATTATTTTTTTCTAACTGAAGATTAATTGTATTATTGATTTTTGTACCTACATTTAGTATTTTTTCTTTTGTTTGATATCAAAAGAAAAAACCTATTTATTTTTTATTTATTATAGGAGTTATACTAGCATTTATTGCTTTTCAACCATGACTTTAACACTTGAAGAAAAAATCAAAAAAAATGTACCAGAAAAGCCTGGCGTTTACTTTTGAAAGCAAAATAATAAAATTATTTATATAGGTAAATCAGTTAATCTTAAAAAAAGAATGTTGCAATATTTTAAAGGAAGTGTTAATTCTTTTTTTACACCTAAAATGGTTGAAGAGATTGACGATTTTGAATTTATAATAACTAAAAATGAAAAAAGCGCTTTAATTCTTGAAGCAAATAAAATTGAACATTTTTTTCCAAAATATAATATTTTGTTAAAAAATAATGGTAAGTACCCATATTTAGCTGTAATTAAAGGGAAAACGATAAAATTTGAAGTTAAGTATAAATATGAAAAAAATAAAAATATATTTTATTTTGGACCTTTTCCACCTAAATTTGGTTTAGGTAATATAAAAAAAATTCTTGAAAAAGAATTTTTGTATGAAATTGGTTTTTTAATTCCTAAAAATGAATGAACTTTACCAAAAGTAGAAGAAACTTTTTTAAAAATAAAAAAAATTTTTTTAAACAAAAACACAAGTTTTTTAGCTTATTTAGATAATATATACCAAAAAGCTAAAATGGATGATACAAAATTAGAAATTGCACTTGAAATAAAAAAATCTATAGATTCTCTAAAAAAGAATTTTGAGGAAAGTCAGTTTATCAAACTTAATTCTAATAAACATTCTGATTTTATAACTTTTATTGAAAATGATAAAAACATAATTGTTGTTATATATTTTTATCGCTGAGGCTTTTTATTTAATTCAACTGAAGAAATTTTTGAAAAAAACATTGCTTTTGAAAATTTTGTTTTTGAGTTTTTGCAAATTTTTTATCAAAAAAATGTTATCCCTGATCAGATTATAATGAATTCAAAATTCAAAGATTTAAATCTTGATAACATATATTTTAAAGAAAAAATATTGTTTCCACAAAAAGGAGATATAGCTAATACTTTGAATAATTTAGAAAATCAAAGTTTAGAAAAAAATGAACAAATTTTAAATTTAGAAATTAAAAATGAAATTATTTTAAATGAGTTTAAAAATTTATTAAACTTAAAAAAATTAGACCATTTTTTAATTGTTGATAACTCATTTACAAATAAAGATTCAGCTATTGGTTTTGTTATGTTTTACAATAAATTAAAAAATATATCAAATAAAAATTTTTTTTACTTTCATCCTAAAAATGAAAAAAATTCAGATTTATTTTTAATGAAAAAAACAATTCAAAAATATTTTGAAAAAAACAATAAAAATTTTTTGATTGATTTAATTATTGTAGATGGTGGAAAATTACAAATTAATGCAGTAAAACAAATTTTAAAAAAAATGAAAATAAATGATGTTAAAGTGGCTGGGCTTGTTAAAAACGAAAAACACACAACTAATTATTTAATTAATGATGTTTTTGATCGATTAAATGTTTCTAAAGATTTATTTTTATTTTTATCAAAAATTCAACATAAAGTAGATTATATAGCGAAAAAAGGCTTTAATAAACTAAAAACAAAACAATTTACAAAAAGTTAAAAACAATATAAATAAACAAAATTAAATATTATATTTGTATAAGTAATTTAGTAAATAATTTTGCTAAATATAATGCAATTAAAGTATTGTAAACATTTACAAAACATGCGTTTTGCTTTGTAGATTTGCTATATTTTATTAAATAATTATCAAGAAAACTTAATAAAAACTAAAGAAAATCAATTTAAAAAATGTAAAAAATGAAATAATTTTTAAATTGAAGCAAATAAATAAATCTAATATAAATTTAGTGAGTTTTGTTAATATAAAATAAAAAAAATCAAAAATTAAAAATATAATTATTCAAAATAGAAACATAAAAAAACCATTAAAATTATTAATGTAAATATTAAATTATTTTTTTTCATTAAAAATAATAAAATAACTTATTTTTAGCATTTTTTATATTTTTCTAATAATAAGTATTGAACAAACAATGCTTATGCTAAAATAAAATTGCAATAATACTTTTTTGAATTTAAAGACAAAAATAAAAAATATATTTACAGAATCAACAAACTTTATAAGTGTTCTTGTCTTTGAAAAAATGAGTTTTTTTATTACATTTATTGAAAAATATTAGTTGAAAATTTTTTGGAGGGAAATACGTTGAAAAAAATTTTATTATCCTTAGCTGTGGTCTCAACTGCAATATTAAGTGTTTTTTCTTGTACTTATAATGAAAAAATAGAAAAAATAAAAAGTTACAGTTTAAAAAATATTAACCTTTTAGATAAATTTGTACTTAATAAAATTATTTATGATGAACCTTTTTCAAATGAATTTAAATATTTTAATAATTTTGATAGTTATAATAGTTTTTTTGCTACTTCCAAAGAAAAAGAAAAACAATCTTCCAAAGTCGACAAAGATTTTTTTAAAACAAAAGATTTGATATACATAAAAGAAATTGTTCGAAATGGCTATGAATGAAAAGGTTTTATTCCAAGCAAAATTAATAGTCTTGAGTTTAAAGAAAGTGAAAATACATTAATAGCTAACAAAAAGCCATATGAAAGCATAACTGGTATTGGTCTCCAAACCCATGATATAAAAAATGAAAGTTATATTACATTTTGAATCATTGCAATAGACAAAATGAAAGAAAATAATTCAATTAATGATAATACAGTTTTTAAAAAAAATTTTGAATAATTTTATTTTATTTTAAAAAAACACCAATAAATTACTTTTACAATTTAGGTAATCTATTGGTGTTTTTTTAAAAAATTAAAGTCCTATTAATTCATTTTGAATTATATTTTTATGGTTTTTGCCTTGAAAAATTTCAACTATTTTTAGTCCTAATTCTATTGCTGTAATAGGACTTCGAGCAGTAACAATTTTATTATCTACAACAACATTTTCAGGTACATAATTTTTGCCTTTAATATGATCTTTAATAGGATAGGCTGTATATTTAGTTTCAGAGCTGAAAACATTATTTTCAAATAATGCATTTGGTGCATCGCAAATTGCAAAAACTCATTTATCATTTTTAATAAATTTTTCTACAATTTCAAATGCTTTTTTATCTTGTCTTAACAATTGTGCACCTTGACCACCTGGGATAAATACAGCTTCATAATCATCTATATTTAAATCTGAACCAAAAATTGTATTTTTTATATTAACCAGGTTAAATTGTCCAGTAAAAACTTTTGTATTTTTGAAATTATAAAAATCAATATTTTCAAAAGTTTTTGCTTTAATTACTGTAGATAATACAGCAATTAATTCATAATCTTGAAATTTATCATGAATTAAAACTAACATTTTTTTTGTCATTTTCTCACCTTTTTAATCATATGTTACATTAGTTATTTTTCTTAAATAATTTCTAAATCATTGTGACGTTTTTTCAACATCCAATTTATTATTTTTTAATAAAAAATTTTTATTTTTAGCTAATAAATAGAGATTATTATATATTTCAACTTCATCTTCTGTTGGAGTTAAATTTAAATTTAAAATTTTTTCAGGATAATATTTAGATAATAATCTATAACCAAAAGTAAAAAAACTTTGTTTTGGGATTATATCTGGATTGATAGAACCAATAATAGCTAATTTCATAGCTACAAACTGATCATCAAATTTAGGTCATAGAATCCCTGGAGTATCTAATAATTGAATATTTTTTGCTTTAATTCATTGCTGTGATTTTGTAACACCTGGTTTATCACCAACTTTTGCTTTTGAAGATGCTAATAAATTAATTAATGTAGATTTACCACTATTTGGCACACCTACAACAAAAACTCTTAATTGCGGTTTCAACAATCCTTTTTGTAAATCTTTTTGTTTTTTTTCTTTTAATAGCTCATTGATATTTTCTAAAATAATTTTTTTTGAAAAATTATTTTTTAAATTAACTAAAATCACTTTTGATTTACTATTATTTTCGAATTTTTTTAAAATCAATTTTAGTTTTTTTAAATCACCATAATCTTTTTTTGTTATAACAAACAAACGTGGCTTGTGTGGAGAAATTTTATCAAATTCTTCATTATATGTACTTATAGGGGCGCGAGCATCCAAAACAATTACAAAAAGATCACAAATTTTTTCTTTTTCTTTTATTTCTTTTATAGCTTTAGACATATGTCCTGGAAATCAATGAATCATTCAATAATTATATATCATTTAAAAATATTTAATTTTAAATAGATATTTACAATATTTTAAAAATATATAAAACACGTTTGCTGATTATTAACAAAGGCGCTAAATATAATATTTATAATTTATATATATTAAATTATTATCTAATTTTTTTTATATGTTCTAAAATTGAGGTTTTTATATTCTTATCTCTTAGTGCATAATCAATATTTGCTTTAACAAAACCATCAATAGAACCTAAATCATATCTAATACCATCTAATTGATAAGCATAAATTTTCTGTTTTTTAATTAATCCATCAAAAGCATCCACTAATTGAATTTCATTATTAACAGTTGGTTTTAAATTTTTAAGTAAATCTAAAATTTCTGGTGTAAAAACATATCTACCAATTATTGCTTTATTGCTTGGCGCTGTTTCGATAGAAGGTTTTTCAACAGCTCCTATAATTTCAAACACTTTATTATTTTTTTCACTTTCATTTTTAGGTACAACAATACCATATTTATTCACTTCTTTAGCATCAACATTTGCAACACCAATAATTGATGATTGTTTTTGTTCAAATTGCTCAATCAACTGTTTTATTGCTGCTTTTTTATCATTATAAATTAAATCATCACCTAATATTATTCCGAAAGGTTCGTTGTTTATTGCTTCAGCAGCTATTGCTATTGCATGACCAAGACCTAGTTGTTCATTTTGGTAAACGACTTTAATAAATTTTTCTTTATTTGTTTTTTTTACTAAGTCTAATAAATGAATTTTATTTTTTTGCTTTAATTCTTCTTCAAGAAGCTCGTAAATTTTGAAATAATCCACAACTTCATTTTTTCTTGGTGATATAATCAAGATTATTTCAGAAATTCCAGCTTCTATGCACTCTTCAACTAAATAACTAATAGCAGGTTTATTTAAAATGGGCACCAACTCTTTATGTATTGATTTAGTTAAAGGTAAAAACCTTGTTCCTCAACCAGCAGCAGGGATAATAACTTTATTTATTTTCATAAGTAAATTTTACCTTAAAAAAAATAAATAAAAAAAAATTGGCAATATTTGCATTAGAGTGCTAATTTTGTGGTACAATGTTATTTAAGCTAAGAAAAAGCTTTTAAAAGGAAAAAATAAAAACACAAAATTAGGAGATTAAAACATGGCAAAAGAATTAATTTTAGGTATTGACTTAGGAACAACAAATTCTGTTGTTTCAATTATAGAAGATAAAAAACCAGTGGTTTTAGAAAATCCAAACGGAAAAAGAACAACACCTTCTGTTGTAGCTTTTAAAAATGGTGAAATAATTGTTGGTGAAATTGCAAAAAGACAACTTGAAACAAATCCAGATGCAATAGCATCAATCAAAAGATTAATGGGTACAACCAAAACAGTAAAAGCTAACAATAGAGAGTATAAACCAGAAGAAATTTCAGCTATTATTTTAGGTTATTTAAAAGAATATGCTGAAAAAAAAGCTGGTAAAAAAATTAATAAAGCAGTAATTACTGTTCCAGCTTATTTTGATAATGCTGAGCGTGAAGCAACTAAAACAGCAGGTAAAATTGCAGGGTTAGAAGTTTTGAGAATTATTAACGAACCTACAGCAGCAGCATTAGCCTTTGGACTTGATAAGTCAGATAAAGAAATGAAAATTTTAGTATTTGACTTAGGTGGAGGAACATTTGACGTTTCAGTTTTAGATTTAGCTGGAGGAACATTTGAGGTATTGTCCACAAGTGGGGATAATCGTCTTGGTGGAGATGATTGAGATAATGTGATTGTTGATTGATTAATTAAAAAAATTAAAGATGAATATAAATATGATGTATCAAATGACAAAATGGCATTAGCAAGACTTAAAGAAGAGGCAGAAAAAGCTAAAATTTCTTTATCTGCACAGTCTATCACTACAATTTCATTGCCTTTTTTAGCAGTTTCAGATACAGGACCAATTAATGTTGAAACCGAATTAAAAAGATCAGAATTTGAAAAAATGACTGCTCATTTATTAGATAGAACTAGAAAACCAATTATTGATGCATTAAAAGAAGCTAAACTTGAAGCTAAAGATTTAGATGAGATTTTATTAGTTGGGGGTTCAACTAGAATTCCTGCTGTTCAACAAATGATTGAGCATACATTAGGTAAAGTTCCTAACAGATCAATTAATCCAGATGAAGTTGTAGCAATTGGTGCTGCAATTCAAGGTGGGGTTTTAGCTGGGGAAATTGATGATGTTTTATTACTTGATGTTACACCTTTAACACTTGGTATTGAAACATTAGGAGGTATTTCAACACCTTTAATTCCTAGAAATACAACTATACCAGTTACAAAATCACAAATTTTTTCCACTGCCGCTGATAATCAATCAGAAGTTACAATTTCAGTTGTACAAGGTGAAAGACAAATGGCAGCTGACAACAAAGTTTTAGGTCAATTTAATTTATCAGGTATTGAACCAGCACCTAGAGGTGTTCCACAAATTGAAGTTTCTTTTTCAATTGATGTAAATGGAATTACAAAAGTAACAGCTAAAGATAAAAAAACAAACAAAGAACAAACAATTACAATTCAAAATTCAGGTCAATTATCAGAAGAAGAAATTCAAAAAATGGTAAAAGAAGCTGAAGAAAATAGAGAAGCTGATGCTAAGAAAAAAGAAAAAGTTGAAACTATTGTTAGAGCAGAAACATTAATAGCTCAAATTGAAAAATCAATAACTGATCAAGGTGATAAAGTTGATGCGCAACAAAAAGAAATGCTTGAAAAACAAATTGAGGAATTAAAAACATTAATTAAGGAAGAAAAAATTGATGAACTTAAAACAAAATTAGATCAAATTGAACAAGCAGCACAAGCATTCGCTAATCAAGCAGCAAATAATGCTCAAAGTTCAGAAGCAAACGATTCAGATGCAATTAAAGCTGATGTTGAAGAAAAATAAAATTTAACAAATCAAAATACAAACTTTAATTTAACACAAAAAGTTAAATTAAAGTTTTTTTATTTTTTAATTTTTTTATCTTAAAAACTTAAAAATATATTTTTTTATAGATTTTTTTATAAAAAATAAACACTTTTTTGTTTTTTCTTGACAAAAAAAAAAAAACTATGATTAATTATGTAGACTTGTTTTTTGCGCAAATTATTTATTTCTACACATAAAAAAAAAAAAAAAACAAGGAAAAAATGAAGTTTTTAAAATCAGTATTGGAGAAAATAACGCTAAAACAATTAATAATTTTAGCGATTCTTGCTGCAGCTGACGTTTTTGTTATTGCAGCACCATATTATATAAAAAACATTATTCCGAATTTACATAGTTATTTAGGAATAAATGAACATGATATTGCTAAGTTAACATCTATCATTGGATGAGTTACTTTAGCAACGCAATTACCTGGCGGTTTTTTAGCTAATAAATTTAGAAGTAAATATTTATTAGCACTCGCCACTTTGTCAACAGGTTTAATAACTATTTGATTTGGGATCAATATTTTAAATTCTAAATCTACTAGTCAAGAAAGTTTATTATTACAATACCAAATTATGTTTGGGCTTTGAGGTATTAGTACAACCTTAATTTTTTGAACCCCACTTTGAAAATTAGTTTCTCAACAAACTACAAAAGAAAATCAAGGTTTAGCTTATGGAATTCAAGGTGTTGCAAATGGAATAATCGGTTTTGTTTTAGTATTTTTATTAGGTCTTTTAATCACTAATGTGTGAGCGCCTAGACAAAAAGATTCAGCTGCACCTTTTGCAACTTATGCTTTTACTATTGCAATATTTTTAATTATTACTACAGTATTAGTAGTAGTTTATGTACCAGAAAAATTTACAAAATCAACAGAACCTTTAAGTCTCGAAAAAATAAAGAAAAATATTATTCATATTTTTAAAGCAATGTCAAATTGAAAATTGTGAATGCTTTCATTTTTCTTACTAGGTATGTATACTTTTCAGTCAGTTTTTGCTTATTATTTATTGCAAATGATTCAAAATGCCTTTTTAGGACCTGTATTGTTAGTAACAATTTTAGGTGGAATGCGAACATATTTAATGCGTGTAGCTATTTCAGGATTTGCAGGTAGACTTGCTGATAAATTTAGGTCTTATGTATTATTTTTAATGATAGTTTTAGGAATTGGAATTATTTTAATTGGAATAATGGTGCTCTTACCTTTTGCTGCTTCAAAATCAGGGGAAAGAAACATTTTTTTAATTATAGCTAGTTCATTTATTTTCATACTAGTTGGTTTATTGTCATGAATTATGGTTACATTAAGATATGCACAAGTAGGTGAAACACATATTGAAAAATCATCATATGCTTCATCAATTGGAATTTTAAGCTTTGTAGGTTTTAGTTCTGATGCTTGATTGTATGAGGTAACAGCTTATGTTGGAAAACAATACACAGAAGTGGGAAATAGTAATACATCTATTTTGGGTTACCAAATAATAATTATTATTTCATTATCTATTGCTTTAGTTGGACTACTTGCAGGTGCACTTGTATTTATTGCAAATACAAAAGAGCTTAAAAAATTAGGTAAAACTAACTATCGTTGAAGAGAATTAGAAAATGCCTAAACAATTATTGTTAGCACATAGAGGCTATATGGCTATCGCGCCTGAAAATACAGATTTAGCTTTTGAAACTGCAAATATATTTGGTTTCGATGGTGTAGAATTAGATGTTCATTTAACAAGTGATAGTCATTTAGTAATCATTCATGATGAAACAACAGAAAGAACAGCTTTAGCCAATAAAACAATAGCTAAAAGTACTCTATCAAATTTGAAAAAAGATGATCATAGTAAATTTTTTAAAATAACTGTGCCTGAGCAAAAAATTTTAACACTAAAAGAATTTTTAGATAAATATTTAAAAGTGTTTAAATATATTAATGTAGAAGTTAAAACGGATATTTATCATTATCCAAAAATTGAAGAAAAAATTTTAGAGTTATCTAAAAATTATTCATCTGATTTTTTTGATAAAATAATTTTTTCATCATTTAATTTTGAAACATTAAAAATTATGAAAAAATTAAATCCAAAATTTAAATTAGCTTTTTTATTTTGAAAAAAAACTGAATTTTATAAATTAAATGCTGAAGAAATAAAAAAAGTTTGTGATTATTTAAATCCTTGAGTTGATATTTATGATTCAATGAAATATAAATTAGATAAACTTCAAAAACCATATTTATTATGAACTATTAAGTCAGAAAAAATTTATAAAAAATATTTAAAAGATAAAAAAGTTTTTGGGCAAATTTCAAATTATAAATGAAAATAATTTTGACTAAAAATACACCACTGTTTCTAGTGGTGTATTTTTAGTCAAGACTATAAGCTAATTATTTATTTTTAAAAAGTTAATAAGCTTACTAAATGCATTAATTTTTTTAGTGCTTTTTCAAATATAGATGATCTACAAGCTGATTTTGATTCAAGTGATTTATCATTAAATCCATTGTATGAGTTAGATAAACTTTTTGTTATTCTTCATTTCTATGTTCTATATAAATAGAACAATATTGATTTCATGATTATAAACATCTAAATTTGAAAAACTAGTAAAAAGATTGTTATTTTTTTTATTATTAAATGTCACCATTTTTATAATACATTTTAATATTATTTCTCATTTTATAAGTCATATTTTTGCTGATAAATAATAAATTAGCAATCTATTTTAGTTGCAAATTATTTTTAGATTTAATAAAATTTTTGTGCTTTTCAAATTCAACAAAAATGCTTTATTATTTTTGATTTATATTTTTTTATTAATAATTTAACACCAATGAACAGTGGAATGAATACACTAACAACTTCAAAAAAATTAAAGATAATAATATTCAAACCATCTTTTTGTTTTATAAAAATATTATTAAAATTTTCAAAAATAATTACATCTTTTATTTGTTATAAAAAGCACAAACAGGATTAATATTATAACTTTACTTGGCAAAAAGATCGATTATAACATAGAAAATAAAATCAAAAAATTATCTTGCATTGATTTAAGTTGGAGTTAAAATTTTCAATTACTTTTTACAAGTCAAAAACAAAGATTAAAAAATAGTATTTTTACTTATTAAAATAAAGAAATAAAATTTTTTAATTTTTTTTTAACATATTTTTAAAAATATGTTATAATAATTATCTTAAAAAATTAATTAGGAGGAAAAAACGATAAAAAATAAATCAAATTTTAATGAAAAAACTCATTTAAAAAATGAACAAATAAATGAAGACACAATACAATCATTAAGTGTTCCAATTTTAGGTGAACCTACACCACCTAAATTTGTCTATAGAGTGGATACTAGACCACCTGAAGTGATCTTTAGAGAAGGTTTTAAAAATTTAGGTGATGTTCGTAACTTTTATGAACACATAGTTTCTACTAATTTTGGTAGAAGTTGATTTGTTTCATTTGCTGAAACACCAACTGCTGCGATGAGATACTTTGGTAGCTGGCTTAGAGAGTATGTGCCAGGGCATCCAAGAGAAGCTTATTTATATGAAGTAAGAGCTGATCAATTTTTTTATAATGCAAGAACAACAGGAGAAAATTTGTTAGATCTAGTTATGAATGATGACATACATTATGATGAATCAGATCGTGAGATAGCTCAAATGGCAATAAGAGCATTGAGAACATCATTTTCTTACCAAAGAGAGTGATTTTCAGATGGACCAGTTGCACCAACTTCTGTTCGTTCAGCATGAAGAGTTGATGCTGTTCCTGTAGCGCCAGGTCATGCCCACCACCCAGTAGGAAGGATTGTGGAAACAACAAGGATTAATGATCCTGAGATACTAAACGAATCTTATCAAGAGCAAGAAACAGAAGCAAATTCAAATCCATGAAATCCACAAGCTGTAGCAGCACAATATTTAACTGTGCCACAAACATTTGAAGCTGGAGATGTAAGTGAAGGAGCTTCTGCATCATATAGTTTTGCTTGTCCTGATTGACATAGTGAAAGCAACATTATTTATGAGGAACCACATGGTTGCATTTATGAAAATGCCAACAGGTATGATGCAAAATATTTCCCAATGAAAGCGCCAAGTTATGACATAGAAGCAAGAGATATGGATTTAATATTAACAGCTTCTAAAACTAAAGCAAATTTTTATCTTTTTGGCTACAGATTACCTAACACAGAAGTAAGGGTTGAAGATATAACTGAAAGAGATAAACTATCTTTAGGTGAATTAGAGCAATTAAAAGAGTATAGTGTTTATTACGACACACAACAAAGACTCACTTTTAAAAGAGGATTATTAGATGATGTTTCCTTTTCATTAACTCCACGTAAAACTAGAGTTGCTGGTGTTTATTTAATTGAGACAGAAGTTTCTACCAATAATAGAATGGATCAAAAATGACTTTTAACTCCATTAGATGATGACATGAGTAAATATAAAGTTTCATCTTATTTATTTAGAGTAAAAAATGGACTTTATCGTAGAAGAGGTGATGTTGATTCGAGACTTTATTTAATGCCTGATTCATTAGCATCAAATGAATATGAGGAATTGATTCTTGAAGTTTCAGATAAAAAAACAAAACCTGCTTTTATAACTCCTAGAGCATCAGACACACACATTTCTGAAATTAGACTTGAATGATATGCAGATAAGCATTATTATTCACCATTACTTACAGGCTGATCCAAGGCCTCACACTCAAAAGAATTTTCAATATTTTATGACTTCGAGAGATCTGTGATATTTTATGTAAGTGAAACAGGGGAAACTTGAGTTTTAACAAACAAAAGAGATAAAAGATATTATGATTGAGATTGAGTACAGTGAGTGAAAAAACCTATTAGCGAGGCTACATCACTAGCTGAAAAATGATATTTTTCATTAAGAGGTGTAAAACAACCACCTGTTGACCGTGAAAACTTCAGAGTAGTTAGATCGTATTTAAATAATGATTATTTAAAAGTGATTTATAGCGGTTCAAAATGAGGGGGTTGATACACAAGTAAATTTTTTGAAGAAAGAAACTCCATTAATCAATTTGTGATAAGCGATAATTTTGAAAAATAAATATTTTTCAAAAAATATAATAAAAAAAACAAAAGCGTTTTATTTAGTGCTTTTGTTTTTTTATATTGTTTATTCATTATAAAAAGTTTGAAATAATGTAATTATGTTAATAAAGAGTTAGCCTTTTGTCGAAATTTATTTTATTATTTTTCACTAAAATTTTTAAAGCAATTATTGTTTAGATATTTATACTATAATAACTATTTTTTATATAATAAAACGCTTAAAAATTTAATCGCTAAGCTTATAAATGTAGATTTAGTTTTTTAAACTACGAATATATTTATTATAAACTATCAAATAATATAAAAAAACAAAAATGTTGTTAGCTAAATTTTTAACCATAAATAAAAAAACACAATCGCAAGATATTTGCATTGTATTTTTTTATTTTAAAAGTGGATTAACAAAGTTATCAAATGTTTGGATTTTTTTGTATTTTTCTGGATACAAACGGTTTGCAAGTTGAACTTTAGAAGCAAAAGATTTATCATTGAATTCATTGTATGAACCAAACAAATCTAATCTTGGATTGGAAATTAAAACTGTTTGTCATTTATCCTTTTCATGTCCCATGTGAAGACCATAAATATTGCCTTCATCATCATAAACACCTGAACCTGATGAACCAGCAAGAAGATTGTTTTTCTTTGCTTCTCAAATGCCAGTAGTTTCATGATACATTCCAATATTATCGCTTGTTTCATAGCCAAAATTACCACCAATAGATAATAAATCACCAAATTTCATTTTTAATTGTAAATTATTTCTTACAAAAAAATTATCTTTGTTTTTTTCTTGAGCTCCACTAAGTGGTTGATCATGATCATTAGGGAATGCAGAAATATATGAATCAAAAATAGTGTTAACTTTAATATGTTTAATTTTTTGTGAAATTTTTAAATCAGGTAAATCTCTTCATTTATAAAAATGTTCAGCAATTAAAAAATTAACATCTTTTTCTTTATTGTCTTTTGTTTTATTATTTTCATAGTATTCAACCAACTCACTTATATCAATAATTCCTACTTGCAAATCAGCTCCATCTTTGTGTGCTTTTTGTTCATTTGTTCCATCAATAACCATATTATTTGTTGCTTCTCAAAATGTAAAAGATTTTAAACTTCATTCTTTATCTTTATTAAAAATAGCATTAATATCTTCATCATTTTCATGAGTTTTAGGAATAGCCAGTGTTGTTTTTGGAATTATATGAACATGTTTATTAGTTCCTATGTAATAACGATGATCATTTACATCATCATTTACTTTTGCAATCATTCATAAACTTCCAAATTTATTTCCAAAAGCTCTAGCTTTCACTTTTTTAATAATATCATCTTCATTATTTTTTGTAAATTTTTCATTTACATCAAATTTGTATTTTTTTAGTGATGTATCATCATTTCTTTGTGTTTTGAAATCTCAATTATTACTTTTGCTCACTAATGCACTAGTGTCTTTAAAAATTGCTTTTTCACTTCAATACATCATTGAAATATAATTTTGATTTAATTCAACAAAAGTTGAAATTTCATTTGTTAAATTATGAATATAAATATCTTTATTTAAAACGCCTTTTCTTGCTTGAATCTTAAAAACTATTTCATCATTATCTATTTCAACACTTGCTTTTAATCTTTGGTTAATAATTTTTTTATTATCAACATTTTCTGAATTAACTATTAAATCAATTTCAATATTTTCAATTTTATTTTTTTCTTTTAATTCTTCTAAACTAAAAGTAATTGAATATGAATTATGATTATATTGTCAGTTATAAATGTCAACAAAATTATAATTAGCAAAAAAATTAAAATTAATTAATAAATTTTTAAATTCACTATCATCAAACAAGTTCATTTTCTTTCTTATTTCATAAGTTTTTTTGTCATCACTTATTTTGTATTGTTTTTCTTTAAAAGTTTCAAATAATATTTTTCAATCATAAAATATTATGTTATCCATTAAATTTATTTCAACATTTTTTAAATTAGAATCTATATTTTCTTTTTTGTTGCATTCTACACAGAAAAGACCTGTTTGTGTTTTTTTAAGATAGTTTTTATTAGTGTTTAAATAATTCTCTTTATTTAGTTTTGGATTTGAATTTCCAATTTGAGAAATGGAATTTTCAAAATTTAATTTAATATCACTATTTAAATTTAAGTCTTGATCTAAAATTTCAAATTTTAATGGTTCTTCTTTCCATGAACTTATATTATTATCAACTTCATTAATTCATTTTTTTGATTTATATAAGCTTTTTATAAATTGTAAATTTTCTTTTTGCAATAAATCTATTTGCTTTAACTTTCAATTATTACCTTCAGGTAAGTTGTTTATTGTAAAACCTTCTTTAAATTCTTTGTAATTAAAGATTTTTCTAATGTTTTGCTTTTGATTTTCTGTATTTTCAAATGTTAATGAAAAATATTTATTATTATAAAATAATTCATTTTCATTTAAGTTTATAGCAACTTTAAAATTGTATGAATTAATAAAATCATCATTTTTTGTAAAAGCACTTTGAATTTCCTTGGAAGGCCCTCTTCCTTTTTGTATTCTGTTGATTGTGATTTCATATTTTTTTCGTAATTCAAATTTTAAGAATTCTGGTATTGAATAATTTGTTTTTAAATCACTTGTATAAATATTTGTTAAATAAAAAGTTTGATAAAAATTAGAAATTCAATCTATGTCTTTTACAATTATTTTATTTTGGCTATAAGTTGATATATATTTCACACTAAATTCTTCATTATTTTGTAAAGGTTTGAAGTGGAGAATTAATTTTTGATTTTCTTTTAAATTTAAATTTTTATTTTTTAATTTAATTATTAAATTGGCACTTGATTTTTCGAATTCAAATTCTTCATCATTTAAATCTAAATCAGTGATTTCTGCTGTTGTAGAATTGTTTACTTTAGTAAATTTTATGTTATTTAAATTATTTATTAAAATATTGTTTATTTTTAAGTTGTTTATTTCTTCTAAATTATCAATCTCATCATTTATATCTTTTAGCTCAATAAAAATGTTTTTTTCTCAAATTTTAAATTCTTTAGCAAATTCTTTATTTTTAATTTTAAAGCAAATTTTATTATCTCATTTATCATTCAGTTCATTCTTGTTTAGTAAAAAAACTAATGTATTTTTTGCTTGTGTATCATTTTTAAATAACACTACTTCATTAATAAAGATATTTTGTGGATTAGTTTTTAAAATATTTTCTGAATCAACATTTTGATCATTTTGTAAAACATCTTTTTTAGGATCTGTTTTTTCTATTTCTTTTTTTTCTGGAACATTTTTTTCATTATTAATAATTTTGTTATTATTTGTGTCTTTTGAATTTATTATTGTTTCTTGCTTTTTTTCATTTTCGTTTTTATTATCATCTAAGTTTTCAATAGGAGGAATCGACTCTTTTGTTTTTGATTCGGTAATAATATTTTTATCTTTTTCTTTTTGTAAATTTAGATTTTGGCCATTATCTATAATTTCTGTAGAAGAATTTTGTTCTTGTTTTTTCATTTCTTTAGGAATTGTTTTTTCTAAATCAGAAACATCGTTTGGTGACTTTTTATATTCTTTTTTATCTTCGATAATTTTTGAATCATCTTTTTTGATTTTTTCTTCTTTTTTCTTGATATGAATAATTTTTAAATTATTTTCTATAAAAATTATTTCATTATTATTGTTATAAATTTTTTCGATTTTATAAGCTCCAGGTTTTAAAGAAGTTAAAATAAAATAACCATTCTGTGATTGAATTGGTTCTTGTATGTCTTCAAATTTAATCAAAAATATTTCACTATCTTTTGAAAAATATTTTTGATTTATTTTATATTTATTATTTTCTTCTACTTTAAGTTCAATGGTTTTAATTGCAGGTTTTTTTAGTTTAATAACAAGTGGAGTTGATATACCAATGACTGTAAGAGTTCCTATTGTTGACAACAATAAAATCATTTTTATTTTTTTTGAGTATATCATAATATAATTATATTTCTTTTATTTAAAAATTAACAAAATATTTTTTCATATATTTTGTTGTATAATTTTAAAATTATAAAAAAAAATATTTTTTATTTTTTAATTTTTCAAAAAGGAGTTTTTATGAATAGAATAAAATTAATAAATTAGAAAAACTAAAAAAATACATCACCTAATAAATTTTATTTATTCTAATTTTTTAGATTATATTAATAATCCCGACTTTTATCAAAATGATTTTAATATTTCTGATATAATGAATTTTAAGGTTCAACACACAGTAAGGACTAGAGGATGTTCTCCAACTAGACCATTTAATGAAAAGTTTTAGAATTTATTTTTTTATTTATTAATATGAAAAAAGATATTTTTTATGAAAGCAGAAATTTAGAATTTTTTCCAGAAATTAAAAGTTTTTGAAAAATTCATATTTCTTCTTTTTTTAATAATAAAAAAGAAATTTTAAAAATTGTTTCAAATTATTGTAACAAAAATAAATTATCTTATAAATATATAAAAAAAATAAAATTTTACAAAGCTTCATTATCGAAAGATTTTGCTCCCAGTCAAGTAGGAAAATACATAACTATATACATGTCGAATATTAAAGTTTTTGAAAAAACCGTCACAGATCTTTATTTATTATTAAAAAAATTCAAAGCGACAGAAATTTTTGGAGATTTTCAATACAAGAATTCAATAATATTTTATAGATATGGTTCATTTTTTGATTCTTTTGTATATGACTTAAAAAGTGAAAATAATAATAAAATATTGGATTTAAGACAAACATACCCTAATAATATCCCAAATTTAAAAGAGGTTCCATTTTTTCACAAAATAAAGCCTATAAAAAAAATTTTATAAAAGATTTCGAAGCGTTAAAAATAATTTCACAAAATGCATGAACTACAATTTTATTATTAAAAAAAAATAAAAAAAAATTTATAGCTAAAATTGCAAGATTTGGAGTGGGAACTTCTGAAATTAATAACCCTATTTTTTTACTCAAAAAAGAAATTAAGAATTATAAAAAGTATAGCAAAGAAGAATGAATTCCAAAATTTTTTGAAAAAGGTAAATTAAACAATAATGAATTTATTATTAGAGAATTTGTTGATGGTCAAAAGTTAGAAGATACTTTTTTAAAATTAAATATTCAGCTACAAAAACAACAGGATTTAAATGAAATAAAAAAAACACAAAATAAAATTAATTCTTTGATAAAAAAAATAATTTTTTTATTTTTAAAAATAAAAAAATTAAAAATTCAGAATATAGATTTTTCTGTTGAGAATATAATAATAGAAAAAAACCAAAATTTAAAATTTATAGATTTAGAATATTGAGTAGAAAATAATGATTATTTTAGAAAAGATTATATTGATTTATTAAAAACATTATTAAATGTTTTTGGTTTGTATTCAGAAACTTGAAAAATAGGTGATAACAAAAATTACACTATCCAACAAATAAATAAGATTAAAATTTTATTTAATTTAAAAACAGAATTTATATATTTTTTAAAATCATTATTTTTGGTAAACAATAACTCTATTTTAAACATAATAAAATTATTTATCGATAAAGACATTCAGATTTTTGATAATAGCAAATCTAATGTAAAAAAAAACAAAAAAATAATTATAAAAAAAATTAACTCTTTTTTTCTAACATATCAAATACTTTTTTAAGTATAAATAAAAAAGAATTTTTTCAGTACATAGATGATTCATTTGTCAAACAAAAACAAAATTTATCTTTTTATAATGCAGAAACAGAAAATTCTGAAATATTTTTTTCATTATATCTTTCCATAAAAGAAAAAAATATTCAAAAAGCAAAAAAAATTTTTAAAATTATAATTCGTGATTTTTCTAAGAAAAATAATTTTAGTATTGAAATTTTTGATAAAAATTCAAATACTTACAATCCTTTTATTTTTTTTGGTAATTTAGGTTTAATTTTTTTAATTAATTTATTTAATTCCGAATTTAAAAATTCAATTTCAGAAAATGACAAAAAAATAAAAGAAAAACTTTTATTTACACATTTACAGTTTTTTTATGCATACAAGATTTTCTATTTTGTTTGGTTCTATTTCTATATGAGTTATAGCTTTTTTTGAAAAACAAAAATTTCAACACATTATTTTTGAAAAATTTTTATTTTGTTTAGCAAATAAAATAAAAATAAAAGATAATATTTTTATTCAAAATGCACAAACAAAAATTATAATAAAAAAACCATATGTAAACACTTATTTCAAAATTTTTAAACTATTGAGGAAAATATGAATGAAAAAATAAAAAAATTATTTTTAAACAAAACTTTATTATTTTTGTTGTTATTTTTATCTGTAATTAAAAATATTTTTTTTGGTGCATCATTTTTTTCTTTATATCAAGTATTTGAAAGAATAACAAACAATAACACATGAAAAATAATTTTTTTTTATGCAGGTATATCATTACTTTTTTTATTATTAAATTTTTTAGTGAATTTTTTTTATAAAAAATTTTATCAAAAACTTTTATCTAAATTAGTTTTAAATTTAAATGAAAAAGCTATAGAAACTATAATTAAAAATTCACCTTGCAAAATATTTGAAAAAAGTGAAAATGAGATTTTATATTATAGTTATGATTTACCAATACAAATATCAAATTATTTTTATGAACCTATATTTTTATTAATCGAAGATATAATAAAAGCAATTATTTTAGTTACTTTATTTTTTTATTTTAATTGATTGCTTGGGTTGATTTGTTTAGTGTTAGCTATATTATTGATTGTATATTTTAATATATCATTATTAAAAATGACAGAATATGATTATAAAATTATTGATATTGAAGAAAATAATAGATATAAAATTGAGTATTTTATAAAATTACATAGTGATTTTTTTTATTTAGATAAAAAAAATAAATGATTCGATCTTTTATTTTTTCAATTTAGAAAAAATCATAATTCATTTTTAAAATATTCAAAAAAATTTGCTAAGTGAGACTTTTTAAATCAAATTATATCAGGTATAGTTTCAACAGTACTTTTATTAATAATTTCTTTTTTCGCTTATTATCATGTTTTTGATTTTAATATTAGTTTATTCATGATTTTTCTTGTAATGATAGGAATTTGGTTAAGACTTATTATTGATATTTACAGAACAATACCTGCATTTAAACTAGCAAAAGAAATCCAACAAGAAATTGACTCTTTTTTCAGGTTACAAACAAATAAAAACATAATTTATAATAATGAGAAAATCGAAACATTATTAATAGAAGATTTAAATTTTTTAAATTTTAAAAATTTAAATCTTAAAATAAAACAAGGAGATAAATTGCTTATTAATGGATCTTCGGGAATAGGAAAATCAGTTTTAATGAAATTAATTACTAACAATATAAATTTAGAATACAAAGGCAATATTTTGTGAAATAACATTAATGTTAAAAAAATTTCTAACAAACAAATGGTAGAAAATATAACTTTTATTGATTCAGAAAATCTTGTATTAAATGATAGCATTATAAATAATATTACTTTTTATAATTCTAATCCTGATTTAGAAAAACTTTCAGAAGTTTTAAATTTACTAAATTTGAAAATTGATTTAAATTCTAAAGCAAATAATTTAAGCGAAGGTCAAAAGCAAAGGTTAAATTTTGCAAAAATTCTTATGGAAAATAATGATAAAATTTTAATTTTAGATGAAGCATATAATAATATAGATGAAGCAACAGCAAATCAGATAAGAAAAATTTTGATGAGTAAATCCAGAATTTACATAGAAATTTCACACCATTTAAATAATAAAAATCAACAATTTAATAAGTATATTGATTTAAACAAATGAAAAAAATAATTTTAAAAAATAATTTTTCTTATTTGATTTTGTTTATTTTTTTGTTGTTAGGTTTTTTATCTTTTGCATCTATTTATTTTCAATTAGAAGTAATTAAAATTTTATTTAATTTTTCAGAAAAAAATATTTTAAAGTTTATTTTATTTCAACTTTTATCTTTGTTTTTAGAAGTAGCATATAAAGCTTTTAAATCATTAACTAATATTTTGATAAAAAAACAAGCAAACAATTTTTTACTTTTTAAAAAAGAACAAATTTTTAATTCAATTAAAAATTATTCACCTAAAGATTTAAAAAGAAAAAGCACAACCGAGTATATTTTTGATTTAGAAATTAATTTAAACAAATATATTTTTGATTATTTAGATCTTTTCTATGATATTGTTTGAAATATAATTATTTTTAAATTTTTATTTATATTTATAATAATTCAATCTGTTTTACTTTCGCCTTGAGTTTTACTATTTTTACTTTTTGTTTGTATATGTCTTATTTTTTCTGTTATTTTACCTATTATTTCTACAAATAAAAATAAGAAAAATAATTCTATTTTTTTAGAAATACAAGAAAAAAATTTGTCTTATTTTACAAATTTGATTCAAAATTTCCAAACATTTTATTGATTTAATAAAATAAATATCTTTAAAAATAAAACTTATTCTTCATTAGAAAAAATTAATTATGAACAATTGAAAGTTTATAATAAAAAAAATATTTTTGTTTTTTATGAAAATTTTATAAATGGTTTTCTAGAACAACTGAATCTTTTAACTATTTCAATTACTACATTACTTAATCCAATAAATAAATTGATTGTTTCAATTTCTGAAAATATTTTTTCTACACTTAAAATGTCAAGTCAAGAAGTGATAAATGATTTTAAGGACTTAAAACTTACTAACAGCATAAAAGAAAGAGTAGGGAATTTTGAAATAAATAAATTCGAAGTTTTATCAGAAAAAAAAGATATAAATAAAATCAATATTTCAAATTTAAATTTAACTTTTAATAATAAAAATATTTTTACAAATTTTAATGTTGAATTTAATAAAAATAAATCATATTTAATAGATGGCAAATCCGGAGTTGGTAAAAGCAGCTTAATTAAAATTATTTTAAATGAAATAGATGAAACAAAATATTCTGGAATACTAAAATTTAATAATAAAAAAGTTTCAAAAAATGATTTCAACAATATGTATAAGCAATTAATATATTTAACGAATGAAGAGAATAAATATAACACTAGCGCTATTAATGTTATAACTTTATTTGATGAAAACATTGATTATTCTAAAATAGAAAAAGCTAAAAAATTAGCTTGCATTAATTTTGATTTAAATCAAAATTTTGATTTACTTTCTACTGGTCAAAAGCAAAGAGTAAAAATTGCACGTTTATTTTATTTTAATAAAAAAATAATAATTTTAGATGAAGCGCTTTCGGGGATAGATAATATTAAAAAAATTGAAATTTTGCAAAAAATTTTAAGTTTACAAAATAAGATTATTATTTTTATTTCACATCATTTAATTAAAGAAGAAAAAGATTTATTTAATTACACAATCCACATTAAATAATCAAAACTTGAAAGTGAAATTGTAAAATCAGTACCAACAAACTATAATTTATAAAATTCAGTTTTTGTTGATTTAAATAAAAATATATTAATAATCACTATGTTTTATTGTCAACTCTTTCTAGTTTTTATTTTATAAATATTAAAAAATGCAATACTATAATTTTGACTTATTTTATAGTATTGCATTTAATTTTTTATATAAGTGTATTCATTATAACTATTAATTAAAAAAATAATTATGCTATTTTTTATCTTTCTTGAAATTTAAAATATTATTTTCAGATTTTGGTTGAATGTTTTTGAAAACAAATTCTTGAATATCATTAGGAATATTATATTTTTGCATTAAATGTTTGTCAATTTCTTCAATAGATTTTTCTCATCAAGGTTCACTAAAATCTTGTAAAGGTATTGAATATCACGCTGTTCTTGCATGGTGACTAAATTTATTTTTATATAACAAAGCTCTTAAGAATTTGGTCATTAAATATTTAGCATATTTTTGAGCCTCTTCAAATGTTTCGAAAGACATTTGTTCAATAAAACTACTTGTAGCTATTTCGTTGGGACTTGCAATTATTATATCTGAATAACTACCTCCTAAATACTTTGCTTCGTTCATATCACCTCATGCATATGGAATAAAAACTTTATATTTATTTAAAAAAGTTTTTTTACTTGTTTGAAAATTTTTTAAAAATTTTATTTTTCTTCTTCTATTTTCAGCCCCATAAACCAAAATGTTATAATTTAAATCTTTGTGATCTAAAAAAATATCAGTTTCATTTATTCTATCTATATCAAATATATTTGTAGCTAAATTATAATTATTTTGATTTTTTGCTTTTTTTGTAATAGAAATAAATTTTTTTGATGTTTCTACAAGGTCTGCTAATTTTAAAATTTCATCGTTTTTAAACATTTCACTTTTTAAAATAGGCAAGATTTTTATTTCCTTATTCTTCCCGTTTTTGAGGAAAAGCTGTCTACCATTTAATTTGTTATCATAGTTTTTTATTCAAAGTATAAAGTTAGTTCATTCAGCTCCAGCTATTCCTTTGAAAATATTTTGTCTATTATCGATAAAAACAATTTGTTTATCTTTTTTAATTTCATTTGTATTCATTTTTTGCAAGTTGTTTGTATTTTTTGCCTCTTGTCAACCAGTAGGAAAAATCAAACTTACAATATTACCAATTTTTCTTGATAATAAATAAAAATCTGTGTAAATTTGTTGCTTTGCATTACCTTGGTATGGTGGATTCCCCACTATGACATCAAAAACAATTTCATTTTTATCTTTTATATTTCAATTTTCACTATTTTTAATTTTTTTCATCATTTTAAAATAAACAGGATATTGTTGTCCCATTTCCTTTACTATATTTTCATTAATAATTATGTTAACTTTGTAATTTTCAAAAATTGCAAGTGTTCTTCTAACAATAGCGGCAGCCATTTTGGTTCTACATATTGCAAAAACATTATTTTCAATAATTTTTTGTCATAATTTTTCTCTATTTTGCTTATATCCTTTATCAATAAAATGTTGAAAAATGTTGTAAGCCACAAATAGTAAATATAAACCTGTTTTAGAATTTATATCTAAAATTTTTGCTTTTAACGAATAAATATTTTCTGTTAATTTTAGTTTTTTTACTATTTCATTTTTTTTATAGAAAAGTCTAATATTTTCATCATAATCTAATAATTCTTCTTCATTTTCATTATTATAAAAAACATAACCACCCAATGTTTGTCCAAGATGTTTATTAATCACCAATCACGGAGTTAAAACAGTTTCACTATCAGGATTTTTAAAAGTCGAAAATAATTTTGTTATTTCGAAAACTTTTTCAAGAACATCTAAATTTTTTATGAATTCTAATTTCATATGTATTTTTTTAGCAGCAGCAACAAAAATATCTTTGTTAAAATATTTGGTAAAATCGTTAAAATGTTCTTTTGTTATACCTTTGGGCATAAATTCATTTCATGATTCTTCATCAAATAAAGAACTAAAGTTTTGAATATCTAATGTTTCTATTTTCTTGGTATTAAGTCCATAAATCATCAAAGGAATTCTTATAGCTATGTTTCTTAATATCAAAATTGCTTTGTACTTTAAATTATTTTTTCTTTTTATTTCTTGTTGTTCTTCAGAAATAAATTTTTCTTTTAGTTCATTAATTTTTTTAGAATGAATTTCTATATCTAAATCATGTTTATTAATTTGAACATTTTGATTTAATATATTTTTGTTTGCTTTTAAAATATTTTTTAATTTTTCAAACGAAATTAATTCATCTTTAGTACATGAAAAAGAATTTTTATCAAACAAGTTAATATCATCGAAACCATTTTTTACAATTTTTTCAATCATAACATTATAAACTTGATTTACTAAATCCTCAGTTTGATATTTGGTCATTTCTGCGCCTTTATAACCAATAACAGGACAAAAATTTAAAAATTCACTTAATGCATCATTATTATTTCCATTATTTCCATTGTTGTTTAAAACCTTCATAGATTCAACAATAATTTTTAAAACTCTATCAGGCGCAAAATCAAAAACATAAGAATTTTTTTTCATTTTTCCACCAATTATTGCTGGATTTTGAACTCTAAAAATAGTTTGTAAATAACTACTTGCAGATGTACTAGTAGAACCTGATAACATCAAAACAGCTGTTCAGGCAGGGACAGTAACACCTGTTGTTAATCTACCACATGAAATGGTTATTGTTTTAGTTTTATCTGGATCTTTACCAATAGCTTTATTAACCTTTTCTAAAGCATTCAAAAGTTCTTCATTTTGATCACCTTCGCCAGCAACATTTACAATTTCATATTCTGAAAATTTTGGATGTATTCTTAATAAATCAACTAAAGCTTTTGCAGCTTTAACACCAGGTACCATTCATAGTGTATGCTTGAATTTTTCTCTATACTCTGAGTTTGAAAATGGATATTAATGAACGAATAGGTATTTTAGACCGGAAAATAAGAATTATTAATGATAACTCAAGTAAAAAAAAATGATATTTTTGAGTAAAAAAAGCTTTTATGTCAATATATGGTTTTGAATTTCAAGGTGATAATTTATATATTGCAAGAAAAAATTTATTTCTTAGTTTTATAGAATATTATTTAAATAAATTTAATAGAAAACCTTCACAAAAAAAACAAAAAGAAATAGCCGAAATTATTTCATGAAATTTTTGGCAAATGGATGGTCTTAAATTTGTCATTCCTTTTTCATGTGAGAAAAAAAGCAAGCAAATAGATCTTTTTGACCAAAACAAATTCAATTTTTTAAAATGTGAAGCTTGCCATAAAAATAACAACACAAATCACTTAGGAATAAGTTCAAAAATTAATTTATGACAAGAAAATTTACAAGAAAATATTTTAGAATTTAAAAAAATATTAAATAAAGGAGTGTAAAAAATGTTTGATACTACATCAACAACAATTATTTATATTTTAAGAGTCTTAAATTCAGAAACTCATAAAGGCTTATTAAAAATTGGTAAAAGTTCTGGGACTAATATTGATTTAAAAACACAACCAAATGATGATAAATTAAATGAAATTGCAAAACAAAGAATTAAAAATTATGTTGGTACGAGTGGTCTAGAATTCGAGCTTTTGCACACAGAAATTGCACAAAATTTTAAAAGTGATAAAGATATTCACAAAATTTTGAAAAATTCAGAAATTCACCCTTTACCTTTAAGTAGTTCTAAAGAATGATTTAAGTGTAGTCTAGAAGATGCTTTACAAGCTATAACAGCAGCAAAGAGAGGTTATTCATCTATCAACACAACTATAAGCAACATTAAAGAAGAACCTATAGTTTTGAGAGAAGAACAAAGAAATGCTGTTGATAAAACGAAAAAAATTTTTTTAAAAAACAATAAATTAAGAAATGAACAAAATTTTTTTCTTTGAAATGCTAAAATGCGTTTTGGTAAAACAATTACTGCTTTAACTCTAATAAAGGAAATTGAAGAATTTAAAAAAATTTTAATTATTACTCATAGACCTATTTTAAAATCATCGTGAAAAGAAGAATTTAACAAAGTTTTTTTAAATAAAAATAAATATGGCTATTTTACCAAAAACAGTTTTAATCAAAAAGAATGAGAATTGAAAAATACTAAAATTTATTTTGCTTCAATTCAAGATTTAAGAGAATCAAAAGATGTGGGCGGAAAATATGAAAAAAATGAATTTATTTTCAAAGAAAAATGAGATTTTTTAATTATTGATGAAGCACATGAAGGTACACAAACATCAATAGGTAAAAATTTAATTAAAAAAATCTTGAATTATTCTACAAATATAAAAGTTTTGTTTTTATCTGGAACACCTTTTAATTTATTAAATGATAATATTAATTCTATTTATAAACTTGAAAGTAATGAAATTTTTACTTGAAGTTATGTTGATGAGCAACGAGAAAAAGAAAATTGAGATAAAAAACATTTTGGGGACTCAAATCCTTATGAAAATTTACCCAAAATGAACATTTTAACAGTGGATTTAACTAAAATATTGAATTTAAGTTCAAAATTTGTTGAAATTGAAGATAAAGCCTTTAGTTTTAAGGAGTTTTTCAGAACATGAACTGGTGAAATAGAAAAAGATAATAACAAAAAAATTCCTGATAGTAAAATAAATAGTTTTATGTATGAAAAGGAAGTTTATAAATTTCTAGATTTACTTTCTAGTGATGGAGTTCATAAATATCCATTAATGAACCTTCAACAACATCATATCTACTAACAATATAAGGTGCCTCACCACATGTAATTTCAAGCCTTTTACTTAAAACATATTTTTGTCAAACACTTTCTTCTAAAATAATTTTTTCTTTATTTGTTTTTCATTTTTTGCCAATTTCTCTATTAAAAACATTTTTTTTACCAAATCATTTTTCATCAATCAAATTGTTTTGCTTATTACAAACTCAAGAAGGAGTAAAAACCTCTGCTTTTTCTTTTATTCTGTTTTTTTTAAGTATTTTATCTTTAATAAAACTTGGTTGAATAATATCAATGAAATCTTTTTTTTGAAATAAATTTAGACTAATTTCAGATTTTTTTGTGTAATTTTTATCATTTATTAAATAATCATTTGTGGCTCAAATAATATTTTTTTTGCTAGTTTGATCATAAAGTAAAATTTTAATAATTTCTATATTAATTTTTTCATTCATTTTTTCCTTAACTTTTTAATATATGCTATTTTTTTATTATATAAAAAATTCTTTAAAATTTGTATATTCTAAAAAAATATTATTTGTTTTGTTTTTTTAAAAAAACCAAAAAAACTAAAAAAATATACAATAAAAACCATTCTTAAAATAACAAAATTTGTTTTTTTTTGTATAATTACAAAATGTTAAGAATAATAGCTGGAAGTTTAAAAGGTAGGAAAATAAAAAATATTGACTTAAATATCGCTAGACCTACAAGTGATAGAATTAAAGAAGCTATTTTTTCATCAATTCATTTTGATATACCAGGTTCTAGAGTTTTGGATCTTTTTTCTGGTTCAGGTAATATAGCTTTTGAATTTATTTCGCGTGGCGCGTCTTTTGTAGATGCTATTGAAATAAATAATAAAATGTTTAAATTAATTAAAGAAAATCAAATTAATTTTAAAATAGAAAATTTAAATCTTTTTAATGTCGATGCTTTAACTTTTTTAAATAAAAATCAAAATGAAAAATATGATTTTATTTTTCTTGATCCTCCCTATAAAGAAATTCAGCTATTAATTGAAGTAATAAATAAAATTTTTAACAAAAATTTATTAACACCTAATGGAAAGTTAATAGTTGAAACAAGTGAAAAAAACCTTCAAAATTTTACAAATTTTCAATTAATAAAACATAATAATTACCCAAAAGTACAAATTTATTTTTTTACTAAAAAGGATGTAACGAATGAATAATAAAAAATTAATAATTTTAACAGGACCATCGGGCGTTGGTAAAGGATCATTGGAAAAAATTTTATTTACTTTTCCTGAATTAAAACTTAAACTTTCATGCTCTGCCACAACTAGGAAACCTAGAATAGGTGAAAAAGAAGGTTTTCACTATTACTTTATATCCAAAGAAGAATTTGAAGAAAAAATAAAAAATAATGAATTTATAGAATGAAATCTTCATTTTGATAATTATTATGGAACTTTATATAGTGAAATTACTAAAATCCAAAATGAAGGTTCAATTCCTATTTTAGAAATAGAAACCTATGGAGCTCTAAATATATTTGAGCATTTTGTTAAACAAAACAAACAAAAAGATTTGATTTCTATTTTTATAATGCCGCCATCTATTAAAGAGTTGAGAAAAAGAATTAAAGAAAGAGGAACTGAAATTTCAGAGCAAATTGAAAAAAGAATTAAAAAAGCAAAAGAAGAACTAAAACAAAAAAATAGTTTTTCTTATGTTGTTATAAATGATAATTTGCAAGTTGCAGCTAAAAAAATAAAAGATATAATTCTAGGTGAAATAAATGGTTAAATACAAAACAATTTCTGAAATAGGGACAAGAAAAGATAATCAAGATAAAGTTAATATTTTAGAAAGCAGCAACAATATTTTAATGATTTTATGTGATGGTATGGGCGGTCATTTTGGTGGGCAAATAGCTTCTAAAATCACATTAGATGAATTTGATAAATTATTTAAGGGTCCTTTACCTAAAGCAAAAGAAGATTTAGTATTAGACTGATTTAATTTAGGAATTCAAAAAACATTAGTTAAAATGACGGAATATGCAAAAAAAAATCCAAATTATAGTGACATGGGTACAACATTAGTTGCCATTTTGATTTACAAAAAAGAAAAAAAAGCGTTTATAGCAAACGTAGGCGACTCTAGAGCTTATTGTGTTGATGATACATTAATACAATTAACCAAAGATCAAAACTATTTAAATTATTTGATAGATGAAAAAAAATATAGTTTTGAAACAGCTATTAAGGTTAATGGTTGACATTTTTTAATGTCATCAATTGGCCCTACAAAACAAATGAAATTAGATTTTTTATCATTAAATAATATTGATGACTACAAATATTTTGTTTTAACTTCTGATGGTGTTCATGATTTTATTGAATACAATGAATTTGAATCACTTTTAGTCAATAGTGGTTTTAGTGTAAAAAAACAATGTGAAAAAATAATAGAAAAATCATTGAAAAATGATTCAAATGATAATTTATCCATTGCACTTTTAAGGTTGTAAAATGAATGTTCATAAAGCAAAAAAATTAAATGAAAATTATCAAGTTTTTAATTTAATTGCTCAAGGTGGTATGGCTAGTGTTTATTATGCAATAAGAAAAAAAGATAATTTACCTTGTGCAATTAAATTAATTAAACCTACTATTGTTGATAAAAATGTTTCTATTAAACGTTTTAAAGAAGAAATAAGAATTCATGAAAAAGTTAAATCTTTGTATGTAGCAAAAATTTATGATACATGTTTTGATGAATTGAATCAGGAATTTTGAATTTCAATGGAGTTTGTAGAAGGTGTAACTTTAAAAAATAAAATTGAAGAATCAGGTAGTTTAAACGAAGAAGATACTGTTGAGTATGCAAAACAAATTGCTTTAGGACTTAAAGCAATTCATGATGTAAATGCGAATCATCGTGATATTAAAGATACAAATATTATGATAACTAATTTAAATGAAATTAAAATTGTAGATCTTGGTATAGCGATTGATGATAAAACTAAAAGGGTTACTGGGGAACAAAAAGTTGTAGGAAGTCCTCACTATATACCTGGGGAAATTTCTACTTATAAAAGAGAAAAATCATCTATAAAAATTGATGTCTATTCATTAGGCATTACTATTTATCAAATGCTTTTAGGTCGTGTACCTTTTGATGGAGAAAATTTTATTGAAATTTTAGACAAACATAGAAAAGCACCAGTCCCTAGAATAAAAAGTTTAAAACCAACTACTTCTAATGGATTAATTAATGTTATTTTAAAAGCATTAGCTAAAAATCCTAAAGATCGTTACAACAATATGTTGGAATTTTATAATGATCTCGACACATGTCTTGATGAAAATAGAAAAAATGAGCAAGAAATTTCTTTTAAAGAAGAAAAACCTAAAAAAATAGTAAATTTATTAGAATCTAACAAATGATTTTTAATTTTAATCATTTCAATAGCAATAATTATTATAATTATTATAGTAATAATTATTTTACTTTATATAGGTGGTTCAAAATAGATGAAAGGTCAAGTTGTAAGAGTTATTGCCGGTTTTTATGATGTTTTAGATGAAAACAAAATAGAGCATAGATTAAGAGGGAGTGGCAAGCTAAGACAGCAAGGAGTTAATCCAGTTGTAGGTGATATTGTTGAATTTTCTCCTAAAGGTTTTGTTGAATTTATTTTTGAAAGAAAAAATTTTTTTGTAAGACCAAAAATAGCAAATGTTGATCAAGTTATTATTGTTTGTTCAATTGAGCAACCAAAATTTTCTAGTTTGTTATTAGATAAATTTTTATTAATTGCTGAATCTAAAAATATAAAACCAATTATAATTATTACAAAAGTTGATTTAGTAAGTAATTACAAAGAAATATTATCTGATTATATTAAAATGAATTATGAAATTTATTTTAATAATAATAAAAAACCAACTGAAGAAATTATTAATCAACTTAAAAATATTTTTAAAGATAAAATTAGTGTTTTCATGGGTCAAACAGGGGTTGGAAAAACCACTACAATTAATTTATTGTCAAATAAACAGTATGAAACTAATGAAATTTCTTTTTATTTAAATAGAGGCAAACACACAACAAGAGTTGTGCAAATTGTTGATTGAAATGATGGGCAAATTATAGATACGCCTGGTTTTTCTTTTTTTGAAATTGATTTAGATAAAAATTCACTAGCAAAAAGTTTTAAAATTTTTCAGGAAAATTTAAATAAATGTAAATTTAATACATGTTTACATTACAAAGAAGAAACAAAAAATTGTGAAATAAAAAAAATGGTTGAACAAAATTCGATCCCTGAACAAAGATATGAAAACTATTTATTTTTTTTAAAAAAAACTTTAGGAGAAATTGATGAAAAAAATTAGTCCATCGCTTTTAAGTTTAGCAAAAGATCAAAGAATAGAAACTGCGTTTTTACTTATAAAAAGCAAGATCGATTGAATTCATTATGATTACATGGATGCTAAATTTGTACCTAATAGAGCAATAGAAATAGATGAAATTGCCAACATCAAAAAACATGTTCCTAAACATATTATGGACATCCACATAATGGCTTTTAATCCTGAAATAATTATTGAAAAATCAATTAATTTAGTTGATTATGCAACAATACACTATGAAGCTTTTGAAAATAAAAATAATATTTTAAACTTAATAAAAAAATATGAAGATAAAATTAAAATTGGTCTTTCTATTAAACCAGAAACCCCATTTGAACAAATCATTCCTTTTTTAAAAAAAATAAAATTACTTCTAATAATGTCGGTAGAGCCAGGTGCAGGTGGGCAAAGTTTTATTTTTGAATCATTAGATAAAATTAAAAAAGCAAAACAATATATAAAAGATAATAATTTAGATGTTATAATCCAGGTAGA